>NZ_JAMYRB010000008.1:0-267864 GCF_040321165.1 Mesorhizobium sp. M0500 | reverse complement strand
GCCTTGGGCCGCGCGCCTCTTTTCCAAGGACCGACAGCATGTTTTCAAACTTTGATAGTGAGATTCTATTCGCCGCCCGCCTGCTGCTTGGCGGCGCCTTTGTCTTTGCCGGCCTGCGCAACATCCAGAATGCGGCGTTGGTGAGCCAATTGATGACGACGCGCGGCGTGCCGCAGGCGCGGCCGGTGCTGTGGCTGGGGATCGTCCTGCAGATCATCGCCGGAGCGTTGGTGATCGCGGGCATCTGGACCGCTCCGGCGGCGGCATGCCTGATCCTGTTCCTGGTTTTTGCTACGCCGATGTTCCACAATTTCTGGGATCATCAGGGGCCCGAGCGCGCGTCCCGCATCAACGGCTTTGTCGGCAACGTCGCGCTGACCGGAGGATTTCTGGCGCTGATCGCGCAGTCGCTTTGACACGCCTCGTGGAGGCAGCCGCCTTAGGCCGCATACCGCAAGCCGCCGTCGCAGGTCAGCACCTGGCCGGTGACGAAGCTGTTCGAAACCAGGAACGCAATCGCCTCAGCGACGTCCTCGGCGCGGCCGATGCGGCCGACCGGCGTCTTGCCGGCATACTCGGCAAACACCGCATGGCGCTGTTCATCGGGCAGGAAATCCCACCACGGCGTGTCGATGACGCCCGGTGCCACGACATTGACGCGTAACGGCTTCAGCTCCATCGCCAGGATCGGCACCACGGTCAGCAGCATGCCGTTGACGGCGGCGATGCCGGCGATACCCGGCGCCGACAATTGCGCCGACACCGCCGAGATGAAAGTCACCGAGCCGCTCTTGTTCAGCGTCGGCAAGGCGGCCTGCAGGCAGGAGAGCTGTGGCCGGACCTTCTCGTCGACGCCGCCGCCGATATCGGTCAGGTCAAGTGTTTCGAACGGACCGAGCCCCTTGCCGCCGCTGGCGGCCAGCACCAGGTGATCGAAAGGGCCGAGATCGCTGAAGAACCGGCGAACCTCGTCCGGCTTCGCGGCATCGAAGGCAGCTTTTTCGACGGCGCCGCCAAGGCTTTGCCATGCATTGTCGAGCCTTTCCCTGCTGCGCCCGGTGATCGTCACCTTCATGCCCGGGCCGAGCAGCTTTTTCGCGGTGGCGAGGCCGATGCCGGAGGAGCCGCCGACGATCACGGCGTGCTGCGTTTTCTCGATCATGAATTTTCTTTCTTCGATGTAGCGGAAGCGGGTGCGAGCCCGACAAGACCGAGGCTCAATTCACGCAACTGCTGCCTCGCCTTCGCGTCATAGGCTTGCGCATCGGCGCGGGATTCCCTTTGGCCGTCGAAATAGAGGCCGCTTCGCCCTTCCAGCGTGGGCGATGTGGCGAGATTGATGATGGCTTCGGCGCCGGTTTCGACCGAACTCCAGGGTGTGACGCCCGCCTGCCGCACCATCGTGGTGTTCATGTAGCTTGCCGGATGCAGGCTGTTGACCGTGACGCCGGTGCCGTTCAGCTGCTCCGCCAGATCGATGGTGAAGATGATCTGCGCCAGCTTGCTCTGGCAGTAGGCACGGACGCCGTCATAGGAGCGGGTCAGCATGACGTCGTCGAAGTCGATCGCCTGCTGGCCGGCCGAGGCGACGTTGACGATGCGCGTCGGCGCGCTGGACTTGAGCAGCGGCAGCAGCTCCGTAGTGAGCAGGAAGCCGGCGAGATAGTTGACGGCAAAGCGCAACTCGTAGCCGTCGGCGCTGACCTGTCGTTTCGCGTTGGGGCCGGCGGTGCCGACGCCGGCATTGTTGATGAGGATATCGAGCCGCTTGGTCCTAGCGCGGACGGCTTCGGCGAGGCGGCGGACCTCGGCCAGGGAGGAGAGATCGGCGACAAGCAGCTCGGCCTTGCCGCCGGCGGCTTCGATCTCGGCCACGGTCGCCTTGCCCCTTGTCGCGTCGCGGCCATGCACCAGGATGCGGGCGCCGCCGGCGCCGAGCCTTTGCGCCACGACTCTGCCGACGCCGTCGGTCGAGCCGGTAATCAGGATCGTCTTGTCTTTCAGTTCCATGTTCAGAGCCTCCATGTCATCGCTCTGAGCAGAAAGATGGGGCACCAGACGCATGCCAAACAGTTCAAACTTTATCCTGGTATCGGTACTGCTATAATAGCGCCGATGGATTCCACCACGCATTCTGCCGAAGGCAGCCGTCGCCGCGAGCTTGGCGCCTTTCTGCGTTCGCGGCGCGAAAGGCTGACGCCATCGGCCACGGGCATCTCGACCGGCCTGCGCCGGCGCACACCCGGGCTGCGGCGCGAGGAGGTGGCGATGATCGCCGGCGTCGGCACGACCTGGTACACCTGGCTGGAGCAGGGCCGTGACGTTCGGCCCTCGGTGGAAGTGCTTACGGCGCTCAGCCGAGCGCTGCGCCTGGACACGGCCGAGCAACGGCATCTGTTCATCCTTGCCGGCCGCCCGCAGCCGGAGCGTCGCGTCGACGCGCCGGAAAAGGTCGATAGCCCGTTGCTGCACATGCTGCAGAGCCTGGTCCTGCAGCCGGCCTATGTCCTTGGGCGGCGCTGGGACGTGCTGGCCTGGAATTCTGCCGCGGCAGCCGTGTTTGGCGACTATGGCCTGCTGGAGGGCGATGCCCGCAACATCGTCCATATGGTTTTCACCAGCCCGCAGCATCGGCGCCTGCTCGTTGACTGGGAGGAACTGGCGCGTGCCGTGCTGGCGTCATTCCGGGCAGAAAGCGCCAGATATGTCGGCGATCCGGATTTCGAGCGGCTGATCGCGCTGATGACGCGCTCGAGCCCGGAGTTTCGGGCATGGTGGCCGCTGCGCGATGTGGCCCGCAACCTGTCGGGTGTGAAGCATGTCAGGCATCCGACGGCAGGCGCCATGGCGTTCGAGCATATGAGCCTGTCGATCGACGACGGCTCGGACATGAAGCTGATCGTCTACACGCCGCTCGCCGAGCAGAACTCGATCGCCAAGCTCGAACAGCTGCTGGAGACGCTTCCGGCCGAGCGGCGCAGCGCCTGAACCCAGCTTCGTCATCCTGGGGCGTAGCAGCCGCGAAGCGGCGTCGCGGAGACCCTGGGATCCATGCCGTAACCTTAACGGAAGAGTGCAGCGGAGCAGAATCCTGCACCGCAGCAACGCTCTGAGGTCACGGCATGGATCCTGGGGTCTGCGCTGCGTCGCTCCGCTCCTTGCTGCGCCCCAGGATGACGAAGCAATGGGGGAGGTTTGCGACAGCCGAGCTGCCTCAGCCCTTCGGCTTCAGCCCGTCGATGAACAGTTGCTCGAGAAATCTTGCGGCGTCCTCGAAGCGGCCGTCGCCGCCGCGATCGGGGCCGAGCACGGCGCGGACCTGCACGTCGAAATCGGCATAATGCTGCGTCGTCGCCCAGATCGAGAAGATCAGGTGCCAGGGGTCGGTGCGGGCAATCTTGCCGGCGCGCATCCAGCCCTTGATGACGTTGGCTTTCTCGTCGACCAGCGTCTTCAACTCCCCTTCCAGCATCGGCATGATGCGCGGCGCGCCCTGCAGGATCTCATTGGCGAACAGCCGGCTCTCGCGCGGGAAATCGCGCGCCATTTCCAGCTTGCGCCTGATGTAGCTGCGCAGTTCGGTTAGCGGATCGCCGATGTCGTCGAGTTCGCGCAGCGGCGCCAGCCAGGTGTCGAGAAGCCGCTGCATCAGCGTCTCGTGGATGTCCTCCTTACGGCGGAAATAATAGAGCAGGTTCGGCTTCGACATGCCGGCGGCTTCGGCGATCTGGTCGATGGTCGAGCCGCGAAAACCGTTGGTGGAGAAGACTTCTAGCGCCGCCTCCAGGATGAGCTCGCGCTTTTCCAGCTGAATGCGGGTGCGGCGAGGAGGGGAGCTTTCGACCGCCCCCGTCACCCCGCAAAACCTTCGCCGTGAGGAGTGTCTGGACCAATTCTCTGGACCAGTTTTTCCTCGCCCTGTGGAGCGCACTTCGAAAGCCGCATTTCCGCTAGTAATCCCTTGACCGCTGATAAGGCGGTGCTAACGTTTGTCCAACCGGTCAAAAATTTGCGTAGCACGAAAACGTCGCGAAGACCAAGCGTTGGAAAGACCAAGCGTTAGCCGCACCGAAACAGGTTACAAGGGGAAGTCTTGGTCATGTCCAACCGGCTGAAAGTCACGCCGAACGATCTCAGCGCATTCTGGATGCCGTTCACGGCAAACCGGCAGTTCAAGCAGGCGCCGCGCATGATGGTGTCGGCCAAGGACATGCACTACACGACCAGCGACGGGCGCAAGGTGCTCGACGGCACCGCCGGCCTGTGGTGCGTCAATGCCGGCCACTGCCGCCCGAAGATCACCGAGGCGATCCAGAGCCAGGCGGCAGAGCTCGACTACGCACCCGCGTTCCAGATGGGCCATCCGATCGTGTTCGAGCTGGCGAACCGGCTGGTCGACATCGCGCCGAAGGGCATGGACCATGTGTTCTTCACCAATTCCGGCTCGGAATCGGTCGAGACGGCGCTGAAGATGGCAATCGCTTATCACCGCGTAAAAGGCGAGGGCTCGCGCACCCGTCTGATCGGCCGCGAGCGCGGCTATCACGGCGTCAATTTCGGCGGCATCTCCGTCGGCGGCATTGTCACCAACCGCAAGATGTTCGGCACGCTGCTCGGCGGCGTCGATCACATGCCACACACGCATCTGCCGGAAAAGAACTCTTTCACCAAGGGCGTGCCGGAGCATGGCGCGGAACTGGCGAACGAGCTGGAGCGCATCGTCGCACTGCACGACGCCTCGACCATTGCCGCCGTCATCGTCGAGCCGGTGGCCGGTTCCACCGGCGTCATCCTGCCGCCGAAGGGCTATCTCGAGAGGCTGCGCGAGATCTGCACCAAGCACGGCATCTTGCTGATCTTCGACGAAGTCATCACCGGTTTCGGCCGTCTCGGCACGCCGTTCGCCGCCGACTATTTCGGTGTCACGCCGGATATCATGACCACCGCCAAAGGCGTCTCCAACGGCGTCATCCCGATGGGCGCGGTGTTCGTAAAGAAGGAAATCCACGACGCGTTCATGACTGGGCCCGAGCACATGATCGAGTTCTTCCACGGCTACACCTATTCGGGCAATCCGATCGCCTGCGCGGCGGCGTTGGGCACGCTCGACACCTACAAGGAAGAGGGGCTGCTGACGCGCGGCGAGGAACTGGCGCCGTACTGGGAGGACGCGCTGCACTCGCTGAAGGGCGAGCCGAACGTCATCGATATCAGAAACATCGGCCTGATCGGCGCGATCGAGCTGGCGCCGATCACCGGCCAGCCGACGAAGCGGGCCTTCTCGGCTTTCGTCAAGGCGTTCGAGCGTGGTGCATTGATCCGCACCACCGGCGACATCATCGCGCTATCGCCGCCGCTGATCATCACCAAAGGTCAGATCAACGAATTGATCGACCATGTGCGCGAAGTGCTGAGGGCCGTGGATTGACGAATTTGCCGCAGCTTTCCCTCCCCCTCGAGGGGAGGGTGGCCGCGAAGCGGCCGGGTGGGGTCGGTGCGGCAGTGCGCCAGCCTGACCTTCGGCCGCATAGGTGCCTATGATGCCCCGGACCCGCGTGAGCTTCGAAATGCGCCAAAAGGCGCGCGCGCTTCGAGTTCATGCGACCAAAGGCGAATCCCTGCTGTGGTATGAACTGCGCGAATTGAAATCGGCCGGCATCAAGTTCCGCCGCCAGTGTCCGATCGGGCCTTATATCGTCGACTTTGCTTGCCTTGCGGTAAAGCTGGTCGTTGAAGTCGATGGTGATCTGCACGAACAGGAGAAGGGCAAACGGCACGACGCCGTCCGTGATGCCTATCTGCGATCGCTCGGGTTCGATATCTTTCGCGTCGATGAGCCCGATGTCATAAACAGCGCCTGGCATGTCGCACAGGTGGTCAAGGAGAAGGTCGCGCGCATGTCAGCCGACCCCACCCGACCGCTTCGCGGCCACCCTCCCCTCGAGGGGGAGGGGGACGCTGGCGTGCCACAACCAATGAGGTTTTAGAATATGGCCGCCCCCGGCGAGAATTTGCGAATCAATTCAGACCGTTTGTGGGATTCGATAATGGAGATGGCGAAGATCGGCCCCGGCATTGCCGGCGGCAACAATCGCCAGACCGTTACCGACGAGGACGGCGAAGGGCGGCATCTGTTCAAGCGCTGGTGCGATGAGGCGGGGCTCGAAATGGGCGTCGACGAGATGGGTACGATGTTTGCCCGTCGCGAAGGCACCGACCCCAGCCTGCCGCCGGTCTATGTCGGCAGCCATCTCGACACCCAGCCGACCGGCGGCAAGTATGACGGCGTGCTCGGCGTGCTCGGCGGCCTGGAGGTCGTGCGCTCGCTCAACGATCTCGGCATCAAGACCAAGCACCCGATCGTCGTCACCAACTGGACCAACGAGGAAGGCGCCCGCTTTGCGCCGGCGATGATGGCGTCCGGGGTATTCGCCGGCGTGCTCGACCAGGCCGACGTTTATTCGCATGTCGACAAGGACGGCAAGAAATTCGGCGAGGAGCTCGAACGGATCGGCTGGAAGGGCACCGAGAAAGTCGGCGAGCGCAAGATCCACGCTTTCTTCGAATTGCACATCGAGCAGGGCCCGATCCTTGAGGACGAGGGCATCGATATCGGTGTCGTCACCCACGGGCAAGGGTTGAAATGGCTGCAGGTGACGCTGACCGGCAAGGAGGCGCACACCGGCTCGACGCCGATGCCGAAGCGGCGCAATGCCGGGCTCGGCATGGCGCGGGTGATCGAACTGGTGCACGAGATCGCCATGGACTATCAGCCCGACGCCGTCGGCGCGGTCGGCCATATGGAGGTCTATCCGAACTCGCGCAACATCATCGCCGGGCGCACCGTCTTCACCATCGACATCCGCTCGCCGGAAAAGGAGGTGCTGGACGCCATGGACGGGCGCATCCGCGAAGGCATCGACACGATCTGCGACGCGCTCGACATCAAATATCAAATCGAGCAGGTCGGCCATTTCGACCCGGTCACTTTCGACGCGGGCTGCGTCAAGGCTGTGCGGGATGCGGCGGAGCGCCTGGGATATACGCATCGCAACATCGTCTCCGGCGCCGGCCATGACGCCTGCTGGATCAACCGCGTCGCACCCACCGCAATGGTGATGTGCCCCTGCGTCGACGGTCTCAGCCACAACGAGGCCGAGGAAATCACCAAGGAATGGGCAACGGCCGGCGCCGACGTGCTGTTCCATGCGGTCGTCGACACGGCGGTGATTGTCGAATGATGGGATAGCCTCGCAACGCCGCTCACAAGAAGCGCGAAGAGAACAAAGGGAACATGAAAATGTCCAAAGTCATCAAGAATGGCACCATCGTCACCGCCGACCGCACGTGGAAGGCCGACGTGCTGTTCAAGCACGGCAAGATCATCGGCATCGGCTCGGATTTGCATGGCGACCATGAGTTCGACGCCAGCGGCTGCTATGTGATGCCGGGCGGCATCGACCCGCATACCCATCTCGAAATGCCGTTCATGGGCACCTATTCGGCCGACGACTTTGAATCCGGTACCCGCGCGGCCCTTGCCGGCGGCACGACGATGGTCGTCGATTTCTGTCTGCCGGCGCCGCAGCAGTCGCTGCTCGAGGCCCTGCAGATGTGGGACAACAAGACCTCGAAAGCGTCCTGCGACTATTCCTTCCACATGGCGATCACCTGGTGGGGCAAGCAGGTGTTCGACGAGATGGCCACCGTCGTCGACAGGGGCATTACCTCGTTCAAGCATTTCATGGCCTACAAGGGCGCGCTGATGGTCGATGACGACGAGCTCTATTCGTCGTTCCAGCGCTGTGCCGATCTTGGCGCGCTGCCGCTGGTCCATGCCGAGAATGGCGACGTGGTGGCGGCGCTGTCGCAGAAGCTGCTTGCGGCGGGAAATAGTGGTCCGGAGGGACACGCCTATTCGCGCCCGCCGGAAGTGGAAGGCGAGGCGACCAACCGCGCCATCATGATCGCCGACATGGCCGGCGTGCCGCTCTATGTCGTGCATGTCTCCTGCGAGCAGGCGCACGAAGCCATCCGCCGGGCGCGCCAGAAAGGCATGCGGGTATTCGGCGAGCCGCTGATCCAGCACCTGACGCTGGACGAGAGCGAATATTTCAACAAGGACTGGGACCACGCGGCGCGCCGGGTGATGAGCCCGCCCTTCCGCAACAAACTGCACCAGGATTCGCTGTGGGCCGGCCTGCAGGCCGGGTCGCTGCAAGTGGTGGCGACCGACCATTGTGCCTTCACCACCAAACAAAAGCGCAACGGCGTCGGCGACTTCACCAAGATCCCGAACGGCACGGGCGGGCTCGAGGATCGTTTGCCGGTGCTGTGGACGACCGGCGTTAAGACCGGCCGGCTGACGATGAACGAGTTCGTCGCGGTGACCTCGACCAACATCGCCAAGATCCTTAACATGTACCCGAAGAAGGGCGCCATCGTCGAAGGCGCGGACGCCGACATCATCGTCTGGGACCCGAAGCGCAAGAAGAAGATCACGGCCAAGAAGCAGCAGTCGGTGATCGACTACAATGTCTTCGAAGGTTTTGAGGTAACCGGCCTGCCGCGCTTCGTCTTCTCGCGCGGCGAACTGTCGATCGAGGAAAACGAGGTCAAGGCGAAGCCCGGCCATGGCGAGTTCGTCGCTCGCGAGCCGAACGCGGCGGTCAACCGGGCGCTGTCGACGTGGAAGGAAATTTCCGCGCCGCGCAAGGTGGAACGGACGGGCATCCCGGCGACGGGCGTTTGAGCTTGGCGAGCCACGGAGCGATTATCTCAATGGCCGCGGTGATCCTTGCCGCCGGGCCGGCGGCGGCTGACGTCCTTGCCGGCTCCTTTGGCAATGAGGTCGGTTGCGCTGGTGTACGGCTCGGTTATCAGGACAGCGACGATTATGTCGTGCTGACCGCCGACGGCGTCGAAACCTATGGCAGCGGCTGCCAGTTCGCACAGCGACTGACGACAGCGCCTGGCACCTTGTTGTTGAGCTCCACCTGTTTCGCCGAGGGCGAGGAGGGCACGACCACGGATGTCGTCAAGGTCATCAACAGAGGAGGGGACGGTTTCTTCGTGACCATTCCCGGCCTTGAGGAGATAGGGCCGCTGAAATCATGTTCGTGACGGTGCCGATGACGACCGCTGCCTCGATGCCGGCGTCAGGCGACCAACCCGTCCAGTTCCGGCAGCAGGACGACGCTTTCCTGTTCGTTGGGATCGGTTCGGGCAATGACCGCCGAGGCGGGGCCGTCGCTCAGATTGGCCGGCAGATGCGGCACGCCGGGGGGAATATAGAAAAGATCGCCGGCCTTGACCACGATATGCTGTTCGAGCCGGTCGCCATACCAGGTATGGACTTCGCCGGAGAGCACATAGATCGCGGTTTCATGGTTTTCGTGCATATGCGCCCTGGCGCGGGCACCCGGCGGCATGGTCAGCAGATGCATGCAGATGCCGGACGAGCCGACTGTTTCGGCGGCGATACCGGCGAAATAACTCAGGCCCTGCTTGCCTTCATAAGAGCTTTCAGGGCGGATAAGATGGCAAGTCGGTTTGGGCGACATCGGGGCAACTCCGGGCGTCTATCTGATGGGACAAGGGCGCGTAGAACTGGGGCGAGTAAAACTGGGGCGAGTAGAACTGGGGCGAGTAGGACTGGGCGAGTAGGACTGGGCGAGTGGAAAGCAACATCAGGGTAAAATCAATGGGATTCCGGCCGGCGCCGCAGTGGCCGGAAGCGACAGGCTACGGCCGATGACGGGAGTATCGCCAGCCGTTGTTTCGGCAAGCAAGCTTGGCCTGACCTTCCAGACCAATGATGGTCCGGTGCAGGCGCTGTCGAATGTCGACCTGACCATCGGCAAGGGGGAATTCGTGTCCTTCATCGGGCCCTCCGGCTGCGGCAAGACGACCTTGCTGCGCGTCATCGCCGATCTGGAGAAGCCGACATCGGGAGCCATCTCCGTCAACGGCATGACGCCCGAGCAGGCGCGCCAGAGCCGCGCCTATGGCTATGTCTTCCAGGCGGCCGCACTTTATCCGTGGCGCACGATCAAGCGCAATGTGGCACTGCCGCTGGAGATCATGGGCCTGTCCAGGGCGGAGCAGGCGGCGCGCATCAAGCGCACTCTCGACCTTGTCAACCTCAGCGGCTTCGAGAAGAAATACCCCTGGCAGCTTTCGGGCGGCATGCAGCAGCGCGCCTCGATCGCGCGGGCGCTCGCCTTCGATGCCGACCTTTTGTTGATGGACGAGCCGTTCGGCGCGCTGGACGAGATCGTGCGCGATCACCTCAACGAACAGTTGCTGGAGCTTTGGGAGCGGACCAACAAGACTATCTGCTTCGTCACCCATTCGATCCCTGAGGCGGTCTATCTGTCGACGCGCATCGTCGTCATGTCGCCGCGCCCGGGGCGTGTCAGCGACGTCATAGAATCGACGCTGCCGAAAAAGCGGCCGCTCGATATCCGCGAGACGCCGGAGTTCCTGGCCATCGCGGCACGCGTGCGGGACGGGCTGAGGGCAGGGCACAGCTATGATGATTGAGGCGGCGGAAGATGAGCTCCCTCCTCTCCCCAACGGGGAGAGGGTGGCCGGAGCGAAGCGGAGGTCGGGTGAGGGGGCCTTGGCGGATCCGACCAAAAGAAAGATCGGGGCGACCGCTCGCGCTCGAAAGCTGCGGTTTGACGAGACCGAGGCTGAATACAGGCTTTGGGGGGAACTAAGAGGGCGCCATCTCAACGGCTACAAATTTGTGAGGCAAGTGCCGCTTGGGCCGTTCTTTGCAGATTTCGTCTGTCGTGAGAGCGCGCTGATCGTGGAAATCGACGGCAGCCAGCACGCGGAATCTCCAACCGATGCCGCGAGAACTGCTTGGCTGAATGGTCACGGGTATTCCGTTCTTCGGTTCTGGAACCATGAAGTCTTGGCCGAACGCCGAGCGGTCCTTGATACGATCTTGGCTTGCCTCGACGGAAAGATTTCTACCCCCTCACCCGGCCTCCGCTTCGCTCCGGCCACCCTCTCCCCGTTGGGGAGAGGAGGGCACCCATCCTGCGAGGCCTGCTAGATGGACTCGTTTCGCGACAAGATCGTTCCGGTGACCTCGATCCTTCTGGGCGTCGTCGTTGTCTGGTACGTCATGGCTGTCATCCTCAACGCGCCGTTCCAGCGCGATCTCGACCGCCGCGCCAATCAGACACCGGGTATTGTGGAATTCATCGGCAAGACGCTGGTACAGCCGAAGCCGACGCTGCCGGCGCCGCATCAGGTGGCGGTGAATTTTTTCGAAAACACCTTTCTGCGTAGCATCACCTCGAACCGCAGCCTTGTCTACAATGCCTGGGTGACGTTGTCGTCGACGCTGCTCGGCTTTGCTTTCGGCACGGCGCTCGGCATCGTCATCGCCGTCGGCATCGTGCATGTGGCGACGCTCGACCGCAGTCTGATGCCGTGGATCATCGCCTCGCAGACCATTCCGATCCTGGCGGTGGCGCCGATGATCATTGTCGTGCTGGCGGCGGTCGGCATCACCGGGCTTATCCCGAAGGCGCTGATCTCGACCTATCTGTCGTTCTTCCCGGTGGCGGTCGGCATGGTGAAGGGACTGCGCTCGCCCGAGCTCACCCATCTCGACCTGATGCACACCTATAATGCCAGTGCCTCGCAGACCTTCTGGAAATTGCGCGTGCCGGCTTCGGTGCCGTTCCTGTTCACCTCGATGAAGGTGGCGGTGGCCGCCAGCCTGGTCGGCGCCATCGTCGGCGAGTTGCCGACCGGCGCCGTCGCCGGCATCGGCGCCAAATTGCTCGCCGGCGCCTATTACAGCCAGACCATCGACATCTGGTCGGCTCTGGTTGCCGGGTCGGTGGTCGCGGCGCTGCTGGTGATGGTCGTCGGCATCGCCGGGCGCCTTGTCGACCGCGCCATGGGCGGGAGGCCGGCATGAGCTCCATCCTGAGCCTTTCCTCAATCACGCCTCGATCCTGGCAGGGGTATGCCGCGCTTGTCCTGCTTGCCGGCGCGCTGCTTCTTTGGCCGCTCGTCAGTGCTACGCCCGGTTACGGCATGGCAACTACGGTTTTGATTTTCATTTTGCTGCTCGTGGCAATCGAGGCCGACAACTTTCCACCGATGATCGGGGTGGTGTTGCTGTTCCTTGGCGCGCACGGCGCAGCGTGGATGCTGCTCGCCGGCATAACCGGCAATGAGGGCAGCGCTCGCGCATCCTTCTATCTGCTGCTCGTCGCGGCGTGGTTTTTGGCCTGGCGCTGCGTAACGGTCCTGTCGTCGTTTCGCCCGACATCGCGCTGGGCGTCAACCGCCCTGCGCCTGATCATTCCGGCCATCTTCGGCGCCTGGATCCTGATCATCTGGGAGGCGGTGACGCGTGGTGCCGGCATTCCCTTCATCCTGTTGCCGCCGCCAAGCGCCATCGGTGCACGCATCGTCGGCTCGCTGCCGGTGCTGGGGGCCGATGTCAGGCAGACCATCTTCAAGGCGGTTATCTTCGGCTATGTGGCGGGGAGCAGCGCCGGCTTCCTCGTTGCCATCGCCGCCGACCGCGTGCCGTTCCTGCGGCGCGGGCTTTTGCCGATCGGCAATATGGTGTCGGCGCTGCCGATCATCGGCGTCGCGCCGATCATGGTCATGTGGTTCGGCTTCGACTGGCAGTCGAAGGCAGCGGTGGTCATCATCATGACCTTCTTCCCGATGCTGGTGAACACCGTCGCCGGGCTTGCCGCCTCCGGCCATATGGAGCGCGACCTGATGCGCACCTATGCCTCGAGCTACTGGCAGACGCTGTTCAAGCTGCGGCTGCCGGCGGCGGCACCCTTCATCTTCAATGCGTTGAAGATCAATTCGACGCTGGCGCTGATCGGCGCCATCGTCGCCGAGTTCTTCGGCACGCCGGTGGTCGGCATGGGATTCCGCATTTCGACGGAAGTCGGGCGGATGAACATCGACATGGTGTGGGCGGAAATCGCAGTTGCAGCACTTGCGGGTTCGGTCTTTTATGGCGTGGTCGCTCTTTTCGAGAGAGCAGTCACGTTTTGGCATCCCTCTGTCCGTGGTGGATAGGGGCGGTGGGTTTAGGGCGCTAACTTCAGAGGGTAAAAACATGAAAAGACTTGTTGTTTCGATGCTGGCCGGCGCGATGTCGCTTGCCGCGTTCCAGGCGTTGGCCGCGGACAAGGTGACGCTGCAGCTGAAATGGGTCACCCAGGCACAGTTCGCCGGCTATTATGTCGCCAAGGCCAAGGGCTTCTATGACGCCGAGGGCCTCGACGTCGATATCAAGCCCGGCGGACCGGACATTGCACCGGAGCAGGTTATTGCCGGCGGCGGCGCCGACGTCATCGTCGACTGGATGGGCGGTGCGCTGGCTGCGCGCGAGAAGGGCGTGCCGCTGGTCAACATCGCCCAGCCGTTCAAGAAGGCCGGCATGGAGCTGGTCTGCCCGAAGGACGGTCCGATCAAGACGGAAGCCGACTTCAAGGGCCACACGCTCGGCGTCTGGTTCTTCGGCAACGAGTATCCGTTCTATGCCTGGATGAACAAGCTTGGCCTCAAGACCGATGGCGGGCCGGACGGCGTCACCGTGCTCAAGCAGAGCTTTGACGTGCAGCCGCTGATCCAGAAGCAGGCGGATTGCATTTCGGTCATGACCTATAACGAGTACTGGCAGCTCATCGACGCCGGCTACAAGCCGGAAGAGCTGACCGTCTTCAACTATTCCGCCATGGGCAATGATCTGCTCGAAGACGGGCTCTATGCCCTGGAGGACAAGCTCAAGGATCCGGCCTTCGAGGATAAGATGGTGCGTTTCGTGCGCGCTTCGATGAAGGGTTGGAAATACGCCGTCGACAATTCCGACGAAGCGGCCGGCATCGTCATGGACAATGGCGGCCAGGACGAGAATCACCAGAAGCGCATGATGGGCGAAGTCGCCAAGCTGATCGACAATGCCGATGGCAAGCTCGATCCGGCGACCTACGAGCGCACCGCCAAGGCGCTGCTCGACCAGAAGATCATCAGCAAGGAGCCTACCGGCGCCTACACGACGGCGATCACCGACAAGGCCATCAAATAGGGCTGTCAAACTGGCTTGTAGCGGAAAAGGGGCGGGCGACCGCCCCTTTTTAGTGGGAGGTAAAATGAACGTTACCGGCGGAAACATCCGCTCGCAAAATCGTTGTGCCGGTGCACCCGCCCAAGGGTGTCACAACGGAGGTTTCCATGCGCATCCAGTCCTTCACGCCGATGCTTTCGGCGCTGGCCATTTCTGCAGCCATCTTCTCTGCTTCACCGGCCTTGGCCGAAACCATAAAGATGACGGCGACGCTCGATGGTGCTCAGCAGAACCCGCCCGTCACCACGAAGGGCAAGGGCACCGCCACGCTCAGGTTCAACACCGCCACCAAGAAACTCAGCTGGACCGTGAGATATTCCGGCCTCAGCGGGCCGGCGAAGGCCGCACACATTCACGGCCCAGCGGAAAAGGGTCAAAACGCCGATCCAGTGGTGCCGTTCGAAGGCAAGCTGAAGAGCCCGATCAAGGGTTCGGCGACATTGACTGATGCCCAGGCCACCGATCTTGAGGCTGGCAAATATTACGTCAACATCCACACCGCGGCCCACGCGGACGGCGAGATCCGCGGCCAGATCGAGAAGGCCAAATAGGCAGATCACGACGACAAAACAGGGCAATCATCCTGTTTTGTCAGGCCTTGTCGCGAATCTGGGTCATCGTGCGGGTCGGCGTGATGGCTTCAGGGTCGAGCCTGATCTCTACGATCGACGGCTTGCCGCTGGCCCGCGCTCGCTCGAAGGCCGCGGCGAAGTCGGCGGTCTTTTCCACCGTCTCGCCATGGCCGCCATAGGCACGGGCCAAAGCAGCAAAGTCGGGATTCTTCAAGTCCGTGGCGACGACACGGCCGGGATATTCGCGCTCCTGATGCATGCGGATGGTGCCGTAGATGCCATTGTTGACGACGATGACGATGATCGGCAGCCCGTATTGCACGGCGGTGGCGAATTCCTGGCCGTTCATCAGGAAACAGCCGTCGCCGGCGAAGGCGATCACGTCGCGGTCGGGGAAAAGCTGCTTGGCGGCGACCGCCGCCGGCGTGCCGTAGCCCATCGAGCCGGATGTGGGTGCTGCCTGCGTGCCGAAACGCCGGAAGCGATGGTAGCGATGCACCCAGGTGGCGTAGTTGCCGGCGCCGTTGGTGAGGATGGCGTCGTCCGGCAGCATCGTTTCGAGATAATTCATGATCGGCCCCATCTGGACGGCGCCGGGGCCGCTCTCCGGAGGCGTCGACCAGTCGAGATAGGCGGCGTGCAGCTTCGCTGCCTCAGCCGCCCACACCGGCGTTGCGGCCGGCTTGCGTCTGGCAAAGGCTTCGACGAAAGCGGCAGGCGAGGCATTGATCGCCAGCGCCGGCCGGTAGACGCGGCCGAGTTCGCCGGCGTCGGCATGGATATGGACCAGCGTCTGGTCGGGGTAGGGACTCTTCAGCAGCGTGTAGTCGGATGACGGCATCTCGCCCATGCGGCCGCCGATCAGCAGCACAAGGTCGGCCTGCTTGATGGCGGTTGCTACCTTGGGATTGATGCCGATGCCGACATCGCCGGCATAGTTCGGGTGGAGATGGTCGAACAGCATCTGGCGGCGGAAGGAGCAGCCGACCGGCAGCGACCAGGCTTCGGCTATCGTCCGCATCCGTGCAACGGCCTCCGCGTCCCAGCGCGTACCGCCGAGGATGACGAAGGGCCGCTTTGCCTTGTTGAGCAACACTTCCAGTGCGTCGAGCTCGACTTCGCCAGGCCGCGTCTCGACAGGGGTATAATGCCGGGCGTCCGGTGCCTCGGCGAGGCTGGTCAGCATGTCCTCGGGCAGCGAGATGACGACCGGGCCCGGGCGACCGGACGTCGCCACCGCAAAGGCGCGTGTGACGAATTCGGGTATGCGTGCGGCGTCGTCGATCTCGACCACCCATTTGGCGATATCGCCGAAGAACCTGACGTAGTCGACCTCCTGGAAGGCCTCGCGCCCCTTGGCGTGGCTGGCGACCTGGCCGATGAACAGGATGAGGGGGACTGAATCCTGCATCGCGATGTGGATGCCGGCCGAGGCATTGGTGGCGCCTGGGCCACGGGTGACGAAGCAGATGCCGGGCCTGCCGGTTAGGCGGCCATGGCAGTCGGCCATCATTGCGGCACCGCCCTCCTGGCGGCAGACGATTGTGCGGATCGGTGAATCATGCAGCGCGTCGAGCACCGCCAGATAGGATTCGCCAGGTACGCAATAGATACGGTCCGTTCCGTTGGCTTCGAGCGCATCGACGATGAGTTGTCCGCCGGTCTTCATTTTCCTGACCTCTCCAGTTCGGCAAGGATTTCTTCGGTGTGTTCGCCGAGACGCGGCGACGGGCGCTCATAGACCAGTGGCGTGCCGGACATGACCATCGGCGCCCGCACCGAGGGCAAGAGATTGCCATGGCCGTCATCGAGGTCGAGCCGCATGCCGCGCGCTATGGTCTGCGGGTCGGCAAACATCTGGCCGATGTTGTTGATCGGGCTGGCCGGCACTCCGGCAGTCTCAAGTCTGGCCAGCAACGGGTCGCGATCGAAGGCTTTCAGCGCCTCGATCATATGCTCGCGCAGCTTTGCCCGGTTGGCGACGCGGGCGGGATTGGTGGCGAAGTCAGGGTTCGACGCCAGCTCGTCGAGGCCGACGGCAGCGCAGAACTTTGCGAACTGGCCGTCATTGCCGACCGCCAGGATGATGTGGCCATTTTTCACCGGCACCACTTCGTAGGGCGCGATGTTCATATGCGCATTGCCCATCTGCACCGGCGACTGTCCGGAGACGAGATAGTTGAGGTTCTGGTTGCCGAGCGTCGAGATCTGGGTGTCGTAGAGCGCCATGTCGATATGCTGGCCTTCGCCGGTCTTCTCGGCATGGCGAAGCGCCGCCTGGATGGCGATGACCGAATAAAGCCCGGTGAAAACATCCGAAATAGCGACGCCCGCCTTTTGCGGTTCGCGGCCGGCTTCGCCGGTGATCGACATCATGCCGGCCATGCCCTGGATGATGAAATCATAGCCGGCACGCGGCGCATACGGTCCCGACTGGCCAAAACCGGTGATCGAGCAATAGATCAGCCGCGAGTTGATTTTCCTCAGGCTGTCATAGTCGAGGCCGTATTTCTTCAGTCCGCCGACTTTGAAGTTTTCGATCAGCACATCCGATGTCGCGACCAGCCGGCGCACCGTCTCGGCACCCTCGGGCGTCGAGAAGTCGATGGCGATGGAGCGCTTGCCGCGGTTGCAGGAATGGTAATAAGCGGCCGAAAGGTTCTCGCCGTCATGGCCGATGACGAAGGGCGGTCCCCATTTGCGGGTGTCGTCGCCGCCGTCCGGGCTCTCGACCTTGATCACGTCGGCGCCGAGGTCGGCAAGCAGCTGTCCGGCCCATGGCCCGGCGAGGATGCGTGCGAGTTCGATGACGCGGATGCCTTTGAGCGGAGGCTCAGTCATGGATCACCGTGGTTGATCGAAAGCGCAGCCTCTATCAATCCCGCGCGCCGCTGTCACGGCCCTTGCAATGGGCCAGTATCACTGTGCCCTCAGCACGCGGTCGGCCCAGGCGGCAAAATCCTCCATGATGATGTCTCGGTTGATCTCGTTCAGGCTTTCGTGGCGGGTTTTGGCGTAAACCTTTGAAACGAGATTCAAAAAACCCATCATGTGCATCCGGCCGGCAAGATGGCTGACCGCCTTGCCGCCGTCCGAGGCCGGATCTTGCTCGCCTCCGACCAGATTGACGAACAGGTCGCGCCGCACGCCGGAAAAATTGCGGTCGCTGCTGCAATGCAGCGTCATCATGACGATGTCCTGCCACATCGACACCGATGCGTCCCAGCCGCAAAGCGGGTCGGCGATGTATTTCTCGACTTCAGCGGCATCGCGCGACAGCCAGTCGAACGGCGTCCGGTGATTGGGCACCGCCTTGCCCCAGGCCCGGAACGTCAGCCGGGGCAGCAGGCGCGACGGCACGTCTGAGCCAAGCCGGAACTTTTCCCAACCAAGCATGGCCAACGCGATTTGGCCGAGCAGTCCGGCCGAGAAATTGCCGTTCCAGATCGCGGCGGCATGGATGCGCGCCGAGTGGCGGAGGACAAAGTTCAGCGCGACCGACGCGCCCAAGGAGTGACCGAAGACGATGACCGGCAGGCCCGGCTGTTCCCTGGCAATGAGATCATGGACGGCGGCGACATCGGCGATGACCTTGGCACCGCCATCCGCATCGGCGAACCTGCCAGGTGGCGCGTCGGGCGCCTTGGTGGCGCCGTGGCCACGGTGGTCGTGCGCGTAGACCTGATAGCCGCGCTCGCCAAGGAAATCGGCGAAACGGGCATAGCGCGCCGCGTGCTCGGCCAACCCGTGATTGACCTGGACAATGGCGCGCGGTTGGCCGATGGCGTGTTTCACATAAAGGTTGAGCTCGGCGCCGGTCGGCGATGCCAGCATCCTCTGCTTGTCAAATGGCATGTCTCGCTCCCGTCGGCGACTGTTGGGCGACGCAGCGATCGACGTCAAGGGACGTAGGGTACCCATTCGACGGTAGTTGACAGCATGCTGTCAATGTGATTACATGACAGCATACTGTCAAATGGTCAGCGGCAGATTGGGGGTATGACTATGAAAACCACCGGGGCCATTTCGCGGCGTGCAATCTTGCTGACGGGCTTCGCCTTCACGACGGTCACCCTGTTGTCAGGGATTGCTGCGTTCAGTCAGGAAACCAGGGAGATGGCCATGATGACGTCCACTGTTCCAGGCCCGCAAGGCCAGCTTGCCACTTATAGGATCAACGCCGGCAATGGCCTGCCGATCATGTTCCTGCATGGAGATTGCAGCCGCGCTTCCCACTGGAACCGGGTGATGCAGCTCTCCGTCGAAGGCCGCGAGGCGGTAGCCTTCGATTTTCGCGGTCATGGCGCCTCCGCGCCGGCGCAGGACGGTGACTATGGTTATGACGGTCGTGCAATGGATGTCGGTGCCGTGGCCGACGCGTTTGGCCTGAAGCGGTTTCTCATTGTCGCGCACAGCGGCGGCGGTGGCGTGGCGCTCGCTTATGCCGCCAGCCATGCCGACCGGGTCGCCGGTGTCTTGCTCGTCGACCCGGCGACCGATCCTCGTGCGCTGCCGCAGGCGATTCGTGACGGCTTTGTCCGCGATCTGGCCGGTCCGCAAGGCCGTGATGTCCTGAACGCCTATTACACGTCGATTGCCGGCCCTAACGCGGCTGTTCGCCAGCGTGTTCTGGCCGATGCGGCAGTGGTCGATCCGGCGGCGAGGGCAGGTGTCGGCAAGGCACTGGCCGAATGGAACCCGGAGCCGGCACTCGATGCGTATCGCGGGCCTATGTTCGTATTGGCTACCGAGGCCAGTGACACTCCAGCCGCGCTCTACCGGCTGCGCACGGACATTCCGCGCCAGATCGTGGCGGGCAGCGGCCATTGGGTGATGCTTGACAAGCCCGAGGTCGTAGCCGAAGCCGTTAATAATTTCGTCGCGACCATCGAGGCCGGCCAGAAATGACGACCAGGACCGAAGCGGCAAATGTGCTCACCGAACTGGTGCTTGCCGTGTTCAGGATGAACGGCAGTTTTCTGGATGCGGCCGACCGGCTGGCCGCTCCAACCGGGCTGACGGCAGCGCGCTGGCAGGTTTTGGGTGCAGTTTTGAAGGAGCCGAAATCTGTGGCCGACATCGCCCGCGACATGGGTCTCGCCCGTCAGAGTGTACAGCGGCTGGCCGACATACTGGCTGCGGAGGGGCTTGCCGCCTACGCCGACAACCCGGCGCATCGCCGCGCCAAGCTGTTGTCGATAACCGATGCCGGCCGGGCAGCGGTCAAGAATATCGGCACACGCCAGCATGTTTGGGCGAACCGCGTTTCGGAGGGTATGGACGCCGACGCGCTGAAAGCCTCGCTTGATCTGCTGCGCACCCTGACGGAACGGGTGGAGGCGGGCGGATCCTGATCGACCGCGCGGGAGCCGTCTCAATGCGCTGGCGATTGTTTTTACGGCCGGCGAAAGAAATCGTAATTCTGACATGTCGCAAGTTTCTAGCTTGCGGCGTGAATCACGAGGAGTGCCGGAATGCGGATTTGGGCGATATGGGGGGCGGTGTTTGTTGCGTTTGCTGGCGCAAGCGCGGCGCGGGCCGATGTGAAGATGACCGGCTCTTTCGTCGCCGATGCCGCCTGTCCGGCAACGCAGGCGATCAAGAACGGCAAGAATCCCGGCAATGTCTCGACCGCGGCTGGTCAGAGTTATGATCTGCTGGCCGGCAACAAGGACGCGCCCACGCACTATCTCATTCGCGTGCCGGGCGCCGATCCGGAGCGCCGCTGGGTTAAGATCAGCTGCGGTCGTGTTTCGGGCGGCAGCGCGTCGACGATGCCGGCTGCACCGGCGCCTGCCGAGCCGAACAAGCCATCGGCGTCCGGAAAGCCGGAATATGTCTTCGCGCTGAGCTGGCAGCCGGCTTTCTGCGAGACCAAATCCAGCAAGGCCGAATGCCGTGCGCAGACCGCCGCCGGTTTCGAGGCGACCCACTTCACCTTGCATGGGTTGTGGCCGCAGCCGAACGGAAATTTCTATTGCCAGGTCGCCGCAAGCGACAAGGCGAACGACGATCCGGCGCACTGGCGAGACTTGCCGCCGGTCACCCTTGACCCGAAAACGCGAGCGGAACTCGACCAGGTGATGCCGGGCACCGCATCCGCCCTCGAAAGGCATGAATGGATCAAGCACGGCACCTGCTACGGCAAGAGCCAGCAGGAGTATTTCTCCGTCGCTTTGAACCTGATGCGCGCGGTGAACGCGTCGCCGGTGCGCGATCTCTTCGCCAGGAACATCGGCAAGCAGCTCACGTCCGATCAGATCCGCAGCACCTTCGACAGTGCCTTCGGCAAAGGCGCGGGCGACCGGGTCCGCGTGTCCTGCGTGGTCGATCCTTCGAACGGCAGGCGGCTGATCGGCGAACTGACGCTCGGCCTGACCGGCCCGATCGCTTCGAACGCTTCGCTCGGTGCCCTGCTGCTTGCCTCGGCGCCGACAGCCAAGGCTGGCTGCCCGAAGGGCGCGGTCGATGCCGTCGGGTTGCAGTAAACAGGCCGTACGCGACTGTCGCTTTGCACCGGGGATGGTATGATCCCGGGGGCATCATTCATAGGGGGTGGCGATGAGTGGTATGACGGGCGGCGCGCTGGCGCGGCTGGCGTTCTGGGCCAAGGGCATGACGGCGATCCGCGACGGCCATATGGAGTGGCCGGGCTTTTCCTACACCGAAGTGGAGTGGGCGCGCATGACCACGCTCGCCAAACCCGTCGGCGGCGGCACCTACCAATTGTTCACGCTGGTCAACGCGGCGATCTTCATCGCCATTGCCGCGCTCGGGATATTCTGTGTCTTCCTGCCGCTGGCGGCGCTGCTGTTCCCGGTACCGGCCGAAACCAGTGCGATCAAGTTTTCGCTGCTCCTGGCGGCATGCGCCTTCCTGATCATCGGCATCGGCCTGCCGATTTCGCTGCGTCTTTCGACCACGCTGGTGGCGCCGAAGGCAATACGGGCCGCGCTTGTCGCCGTGCCCGGCGACCAGGCGCTTGCGGCAAAAGTGTCATGGCAGATCAACCGGATCACGCTCGTGCTCTGCGGCCTGCTGGTACCGGGCATTCTTCTGTTCATTGCCTACGACATCGAAGCCGGCCCGATTATTACCGCGTTGAAATGGCTGGCGATCGCGCTGATGGCGGTTTCGGTTGCGATCGGCGGATGGCAGCGGCGCAAACAATCCTGATTGAGCCAATCGCAGGCCTGGGCAGCGTTACGCGCCGGCGCTGCGCTCCGGCCTGGTCCATGTGTTGCGGGCGTCTGCTTCGTTGCCGCCCGGTTCGCCGACAACGCGATCGCGTCCCGTGGATTTGGCCTTGTAGAGACGCTGGTCGGCCAGCGCAAAGAGATCGGCAAGGCAACGGGTCGTCTCGCTGACCGTCGAGATGCCGGCGCTGACGGTAATGTCGAACCGGCTGGTGCTCGCGGACGTCTTGACCGCTTGCCTGACGGTTTCGCCCAGCAGTCTGGCGAGCGGCTGCGGACGCCAGCCGAGGATGGCGAATTCCTCACCGCCGATCCTGAACAATTGATCTTCGGTCCCGACAAGTTCGCCAAGCAAAATTGCCAGGGCTTTCAGCACCTTGTCTCCCTCGGCGTGGCCGAAGCGGTCGTTGATCGATTTGAAGTGGTCGACATCGATGATCAGCAGGCTGAGCGCCCTGGCGGTCCGCAGGCTGGCGGCGACGGCGGCCTCGCCATCGCTGTCGAAGCGCCCCCTGTGCAGGAGGCCGGTGAGGCCGTCGCGACCGACATGCTCGACCAGCGCCTCGTAGCGCTCGCGATAGGTCAGCGTGTCGAAAATGTCGGAAAGCCCGCGCGCCGCCGGCACCTGCCGCGCCTCGAACCACCTGATATAGCCGACCAGCATGGTGCTGTAGACCAGGGCCGCTGCCATCTTGGCGAACCAGCCGCCGAAGAACACCGCGACCGGCGCGCCGGTGACGAAATGCAGCGCCGTGAAAAAGCCTGCCTGGTCGAAGGTGAGCACGCAGGCGACGGAGACCAGGATGCGGGTGAAAAGCGCCTTGCGCAGATATTTGCCGAGCTTTTCATAGAGCAGAATGATCAGGATGGCGTCGACGAACAGCAGCGTCGTGCCCCACACCATCAGCCAGCCCATCTCGTCGATGAAGCCGATGTCGGGAAGCTTGCCGTCGGGCAGCGGTGCGATGTCGTGCAGGCGCAGGATCAGCACGAGCCCGATCATCAGGGCATTGCCGAGCAGCAGGCCATAAATCGGCTGCCGGACAGTTGCCGCGTCCTCCTTGATGTAGAGCAGGAGCAGCATGACCAGCTTGCCGGAAAACAGCACGGCCGAACCCGGCGATACCATGCCGAACGGCAGCGCGACGTAGAAGACGCTGGCGAGATAGGTTTCCAGGAAATGCATGACGCCAACGGCGCAAACAAAGACGCCGAGGCCGATGCGGCCCCGGAACCGGAAAAGCGTGACCATGATGCCGAAATAGAGAACCGCTTCGGCAAAAAGCAGGAAACTGTTCAACACGGCCCGATCTCTCTCCCCGAAATCGCGGCTGCCAGCGATTTCCCATCCAACATTGTTTGACGCGGAATGGTTAACCGGAGCTTTCGCCTGGGCGCCGGCACGAAATGAAGCGGCTAAGCGTTTGTGGGTGCGACCAAATCCGCTTGGGGCCAAAACTGTTTGCCGTTCGCGGCCGCATCGCTTACATAGCCCCCAACTTCCATTCAATCCGACATCAGTCGACTTTTCAGGGAAAGCGCGCGTGGCACGCCAGTTCATCTATCACATGGCCGGCCTCAACAAGGCCTACGGCACCAAGAAGGTGCTCGAGAACATTCATCTGTCCTTCTATCCGGACGCCAAGATCGGCATCCTCGGTCCCAACGGCGCCGGCAAGTCGACGATCCTCAAGATCATGGCCGGCATCGACAAGGAGTGGAGCGGCGAGGCCTGGCTGGCCGAGGGTGCTACCGTCGGTTACCTGGCGCAGGAGCCGGCGCTCGATCCGAACAAGAACGTGTTCGAAAACGTCATGGAAGGCGTCGCCGCCAAGACCGCCATCATCGAGCGCTACAACGAATTGATGATGAACTATTCCGACGAGACGGCGGACGAGTCGGCCAAGCTGCAGGACGAGATGGACCGGCTCAACCTCTGGGATCTCGAACAGCAGGTCGAGATGGCGATGGAGGCACTCGGCTGCCCGCCCAAGGAGGCCGATGTCACCAAGCTGTCGGGCGGCGAACGCCGTCGCGTCGCGCTTTGCCAGCTTTTGCTGCGCCAGCCCGACCTTCTGCTGCTCGACGAGCCGACCAACCATCTCGACGCCGAGACGACGGCGTGGCTGGAAAAGCATCTGCGGGCCTATCCGGGCGCGGTGATGATCATCACCCACGATCGCTACTTCCTCGACAATGTCACCGGCTGGATCCTCGAGCTCGATCGCGGCCGCGGTATCCCGTACGAAGGCAACTACACCAAATATCTCGAAGCCAAGGCCAAGCGGCTCAAGCAGGAAGGCCGCGAGGACGATGCGCGCCAGCGGGCGATCGGCCGCGAGCGCGAGTGGATCCAGTCCAGCCCGAAAGCCCGGCAGACCAAGTCGAAAGCCCGTATCCAGGCGTTCCAGGATCTGCTGGATGCAGCCGACAAGCGGCGTCCGAGCGACACCCAGATCGTCATTCCGCATGGCGAGCGGCTCGGCAATGTGGTGATCGAGGTCGAGGGCTTGTCGAAGGGCTTTGGCGACACGCTTTTGATCGACGATCTCGAATTCAAGCTGCCGCCCGGCGGCATCGTCGGCGTCATCGGCCCGAACGGCGCCGGCAAGACGACGCTGTTCCGCATGATCACCGGCCAGGAAAAGCCCGATGCCGGCACCATCCGCGTCGGCGAGACGGTCAAGCTCGGTTATGTCGACCAGAGCCGCGACGCGCTCGACCCGACCAAGACGGTCTGGGAAGAGATCTCGGGCGGCGCCGAAGTGGTCAAGCTCGGCAAGTTCGAAGCCAACACCCGCGCCTATTGCGCGTCGTTCAATTTCCGCGGCGGCGACCAGCAGCAGAAGGTCGGCAACCTGTCCGGCGGCCAGCGCAACCGCGTGCATCTGGCCAAGATGCTGAAGACCGGCGGCAATGTGCTGCTGCTCGACGAACCGACCAACGATCTCGATACCGAAACGCTGGCTGCACTTGAAGACGCGCTCGAGAGCTTCGCCGGCTGCGCCGTCATCATCTCGCACGATCGCATGTTCCTGGATCGCCTGGCGACGCACATCCTCGCCTTCGAGGGCGACAGCCACGTCGAATGGTTCGAAGGCAATTTCGAGGATTACGAGCAGGACAAGATCCGCCGCCTCGGCCCGGACGCGGTCAATCCGCACCGCATGACGTATAAGCGGCTGACGCGGTAAGACATTTACAGGGCGGCGAATTCTCAAATGATCTGAGGAACCAAGATGGCCGACTGGTCCGCCGCCCTCTACCTGAAATTCGAGGACGAGCGCACCCGCCCCGCGCGCGATCTCGTTGCGCAGGTGCCGGTGCCGGAACCACGCCGGGTGGTCGACATTGGCTGCGGGCCGGGCAATTCGACCGAATTGCTGGTCGAGCGCTGGCCGCAGGCGCAGATCAGCGGCTTCGATACCTCCCTCGACATGATCGAGAAGGCGAAGGCGCGCCTGCCCGGCGTCACCTTTGCCTTGGCGGATGCGGCGGCGTGGCAGCCGAACGAACCGGTCGACGTGATCTTTGCCAATGCGGTGTTTCAATGGCTGCCGGAGCATCCGGCGGTCTTCCAGCGGCTGATGGGATTTTTGGCGCCCGGCGGCGCGCTTGCCGTGCAGATGCCGGATAATATGGCCGAGCCTTCGCACCGGCTGATGCGGGAGACCGCGGCCGAGATGCCGTTTGCCGAAAAGCTCGAGCGCGCGGCCCGCGCGCCGCTGCCGCCGGTCGCGTTCTATTACGACCTTTTGTCGCCATTCTCGGATCGGCTCGATATCTGGCACACGATCTACAACCATCCGCTGGCCGATGCCGAGGCGATCGTCGAATGGGTGAAGTCGACGGGGCTGAAGCCGTTCCTCGATCCGCTCGACGAGAACGAGCGGCAGCTTTTCCTGAAGCGCTACACGGCCAGGATCAGCGAAGCCTATCCGAAAACGGCAAGCGGCAAGGTATTGCTGCGCTTTCCCCGTCTCTTCATCGTGGCGCGGCGTTCTGCTTAGAAGCTCTTAGCTACACCCAAAAACAGCCAGCAGCGGATGCTTGACCGGCTTTCGCCGTCATGCGCATCTCGCTGGGGCAGGGATAAGGCCCTTCATGGGCCATGGGGATGGATGATGACACTGAAAAAGATGGGTTTCGGCGGCAGCGTTTGTGCGGCCGCTGTGCTTGCCTTGTCTATATCGGCGGAGGCCAAGCGAGCGCGCTGCTTCACCAGCGACGACGGCTATTTCTCGTGCAGCTATCGGGCGCTGGACGATGCCGGCAGCTTTCGCATCTCGGCGCCGGGTTATCCGACCTACGTCCTGGAAATCGACGGACCGGGTTTTGCCTATGGCTATGTCAATCTCGGCCGCCGCAACGTGCCGCTGCCCGGGCAATTCGTGCGCAGCCGCGATGACGGTGCCTGCTGGAACAACCCGCAGACCAATACCAAGCTCTGCGCCTGGTAAAGACCCGTCCCAGGGACTTGATTTAAGCCGGCATAAACTGGCTAGGTGCAAAAGAGGTTGCGCCGAGCTTTTTGCGGCGTCGACATGAAGCCGCAACGCCTGCGCACGGGACGAACTGGAAATGCATCGCGTCATCATCAGCGGCATCGGCGTTGAAATCCCCGAAGCTTCGATCACCAATGAGGAACTCGTCGCCAGCTTCAACAGCTGGGTGGACATGGAGAACATCCGCCGCGAGGTCTCGGGCGAGCCGCTGGTACAGAAATCGGACAGTGCCTTCATCGTCCATGCCTCGGGCGTCCAGACCCGCCATGTCATCGAACGGGAAGGCATCCTCGACCCGACCCGCATGGCGCCGCGCTTCCCGGCGCGGCCCGACGATGCGCTGTCGCTGGAGGCCGAGTTCGGCATCGCTTCGGCCGGCAAGGCGCTCGATCATGCCGGGCTGAAGCCGGGGGATATCGACCTGGTGATCTGCTCGGCCTCGCACCATCAGCGGCCCTATCCGGCGATCGCCATCGAAATGCAGCAGGCGCTGGGGACGAAAGGCGCCGGCTTCGATATGGGGCTTGGCTGCTCTTCGGCAGCGGCGGCGTTGCACATCGCCGTCAATCTGGTGCGGGCAGGGGCGCACAAGCGCGTGCTGGTGACGACGCCGGAGATCATCACCGGGCATCTTAATTTTCGCGACCGGCAGACGCATTTCATCTTCGGCGACGCTTCCGTGTCGATGATCGTCGAAGGGCTTGCCCAGGGCGAGAAGCGGCCGGGGCGCTTCGAGGTGCTCGACACGCGCGCCTGGACGCAGATGTCGAACAGCATCCGCACCAATCTCGGTTACTTTACCCGCGCCACCCAGGACGATCCGTATATGATCGATCTGGAAGGCAATCTGATCAAGCAGATCGGCAACAAGGTGTTCAAGGAAGTCACCGTTGCCGGCCACAAATTCATCGTCGAATTCCTGGCCGAGCACGGGCTGACGCCGCAAGCGATCCGGCGCTTCTGGCTGCATCAGGCCAATGCGCGGATGAACGCCATGATCCTGAAACTGTCGTTCGGCCATGACGTCGACCACGACCGCGCGCCGATGGTGCTGGAGCGCCTCGGCAACACCGCCGCCGCCGGTGCCATCATCGCCCTGTCGGAGAACCATGCCGACATGAAGGCCGGCGACTACGGCCTGCTCTGCGCCTTCGGCGCCGGCTACTCGATCGGCGGCGCGCTATTGCGCATGCTTTAGATTTTGTTTTACGCATGTCGTTGTCCCAAAACCGCTGCACACTTTTGGGCGACATGCATTAGCTCGGCGCGAACGGCACCAGCATCGGAACGCGCCTGGCATAGTCGCATCAGCCGTCTTGATCGGAGCATCAGCGCTTTCGACTGGACCTGATGAGCTGACCGCGGCTAATTGCGCGTATCACGCGAGGCACGAACCCATGCTGGATCTTTTTCCCGAAGCCGAAACTCCGGTCGAGATCGTCCCGTCGCGAAAACTCGCCGCCAGGGTGGCAGCGCTTTACCTCGCACCGTTCGATCGTTTTGAGACACGAGCGGTGGATACGCTGCAACTCGGTTTCGACGGCATTGAAGGCGATTTCCATGCCGGCACGACGCGGCGCTCCGGCGGGCGGGAACCCTGGTATCCGCGCGGCACCGAGATGCGCAACGAGCGGCAATTGTCGATCGTGGCAGCGGACGAACTGGCAATCGTCGCCGAACGGATGGGCATCGCCGAGATCAAGCCGGAATGGATCGGCGCCAATCTCCTGATCGAAGGCCTGCCGCACCTCTCGATGCTGCCGACCGGCACGCAGCTGTTCTTCAAAGGCGGCGCGACCGTCAAGATCGACGCGCAGAACGGGCCTTGCCGGATCGCCGGCCGGTCGGTCGCCGAAAATGCCGGGATGCCCGACCATGAGGCCGGAGCGCTGCTGTTCCCGAAGGCGGCGAAGCGCTTGCGTGGGCTCGTCGCCTGGGTCGAGAAGCCCGGCACGATCGCGGCCGGCGAGGAGATTTCGGTACGCGTGCCGGAGCAGTGGATTTACCGGGCCTAGTTGTTTTCCAGGCAAGGCGGCATTGCCAGTCAAAGCCGCGTTCCTTCGTACCCCGCTATCCTGCAGGGCAGGGAGGCACTGTCCCTCGACCTCTGAGAACCTGGGTTCCTCGCCCACCGCGAAGCGGGGGAGAGGTGGCCGCGACGCGGCCGGAGAGGGGCCTTCGTAGAGCGCGGTTCCCCCTCTCCGTCTCGGCTTCGCCGAGCCACCTCTCCCCCACTTTCGTGGGGGCGAGGAACCCAAGCTGGAATGAAGCCGCGATGCCAACCTGAAGCGATTTCCCTAAAACACAGCAAGTTTGTTCTTGCTTTGTGCCGGCAGCTATGCTACTAATTTCGGTATGGTGCCAATTGGCTCCAACGACCCGCCCACCGAGGCGGGTTTTTTATTTCAAGCTTTGAAGGTTCCGGTGTTGCCGACCTGATGTTGGCGGGACAGCGCCCTGGACAGCACCCCCCTCTGGCCTGCCGGCCATCTCCTCAAGGGGGAGATTGGGTATCTTGTCTGCTTCCGCCAATCACCAACGTTGCAGGATTGGCGGCTAGGGCGAAGCTGCTGATCTCCCCCTGGAGGGGGAGATGGCCGGCAGGCCAGAGGGGGGCGCCGTAGAACTCGACGCGTGTGCCTGCCATTCTCTACGCCTCATCCTCATCGTCGAGCAGCCGGGTGGCGCGCCAGCGGGTCAGCACGATGTTGGTCTGTTCGATGACGAAGAAGCGCGCGGAATCGCGGTCATAGCCTTCGGCCAGCAGCTTTTCGTAGTCGGTGTGGGCGTGGCGAATATGCGCAATCGTCGCCAGCCATACGGCAATGCTCGGCGGCAAGCTCTTCATGTGCACGGCGCCGGCATCGGCACGGATATTTTCCATGTCGGCATAGGGCGCCAGCGGCAGGAGCGCTGTCAGCGCCTTGGCGATAGCGCGGCGGCGGCCGGTCGGCGCGCTCACTGCTCATCCCATCTGGGGGGCTCGCCCGATCTGGACGACTCGTCCCGCCCGGACATGGTCGCCTCGGCGAAGGCATCGGTCGAGGCGAAATAAGGCTTGATGTCGATGACCGGCGTGCCGTCGAGCACGTCGATGGCATCGAGATCGACGCGGCCGGTGTCGATGTCGACGCCAACCAGCCTGGCGACATGCAGCCCAATTGGGTTCGGCCGGGCAGGGGAGCGCAGCGAAAAGACGCCTTTCGGCTCCGTGGCATGGCGGGGTTTCTGGACAATCAGTTGCCGCGGCGCATGGTGCAGCCAGGACAGGATGATCACGTGGCTGGCGCGTTCCAGCCCAAGCAGGCCGTCCCGATAGAGCGGATCGATCGTGAGAACCGCCGGCTGTCCCGTCTCCCGCGCTGCCTTCATGTTCTTGGGGCAGGTCTCCCGCGTGACCCAAGGCGAAGCGATGCGGCCGATGAAGACGACATTGCCATCCGGCGGCATCGTTGCCGGGTCGGTTTCCAGAAGCTTTTCGCCGCTGCGCGTTTCGAACATGGTTCTCGCCCCGATCATGCGTCCGTTTTTGCGCGATCCGCCACGCATGCGTCATTTTCTTGTCCGGAAGCGACATAGCGCTTGCAAGCCTATCCAAACCGACATAAACATATGTTTATATCTTTTCAAAGAGAATGCTCGCATGCATGTCGCTCTCGACACGATGGTAGATACATTGAAGGCGGCGGCGGAATCCAGCCGGCTGCGCATATTGGCGCTGCTGTCGCGCGGCGATCTGACCGTTTCAGATCTCACCGAAATCCTTGGCCAGTCGCAGCCGCGCGTCTCGCGCCATTTGAAATTGCTGCTGGAGGCCGGGCTGATCGGCCGCTACCAGGAGGGCTCGTGGGCGTTCTTCCGGCTATCGGATTCCGACGCGTCGCGCGATTTCGTGCTCAGGCTGGTCTCCGGCATCCGCGGCGCCGATCCGCAGGTCGAGCGTGATCTCGAACGGCTGGCCGCGGTCAAGCGCAAGCGGCAGGACCGGGCTGCCGAATATTTCTCGGTAAACGCCGCAAGCTGGGACCATATCCGCTCGCTGCATGTGCCGGATCGCGCGGTCGAAGCAGCTCTCATCAAGCTCGTCGGCAAGCGGCCGTTCCAGTCGATGCTCGATCTCGGCACCGGCACCGGACGGCTGCTCGAGATCTTTTCGCCGCTCTATCGGCGCGGTGTCGGCATCGACATGTCGCGCGAGATGCTGACGGTGGCGCGCGCCAATCTCGACAAGGCCGGCGTTTCGAATGCGCAAGTGCGCCAGGGTGACATTTTTGCGCCACCGGTCGAACGCGACGCCTTTGATCTCGTTACCATCCATCAGGTGCTGCATTATCTCGACGATCCCGCCCGCGCCATCCGCGAGGCGGCGCGTCTGTTGCGCCCGGCCGGCCGGCTGGTGATCGTCGATTTCGCGCCGCACGCGCTGGAGTTCTTGCGCGAGGAGCACGCGCATATGCGTCTCGGCTTTTCCGACCGGCAGATTGGCGACTGGTTTACCGAGGCCGGCCTCGACCTTGAGGACAGCCAGGAATTCGAGCCGCGCGGCGGCAACGAGGCCAAGCTCACCGTCAAACTCTGGCTCGGCCGCGATCGGCGCATGCTGATTGCCGAGCCTTCCAACGACAGACAACCGGCCAATGCGTATCCGATAGGGGAAACCGCCTGATGAACCAGTTCCGCTTCTCCCGCCGCCCCGACATCGGCGACAAGGTCAGGGTTTCGTTCGAGTTCTTTCCGCCGAAAAACGATGAGATGGAAGCAAGGCTGTGGGACACGGTCACCCGGCTTGAGCCGCTCAAGCCGAAATTCGTCTCGGTCACCTATGGCGCCGGTGGTTCGACCCGCGAGCGGACGGCCCGCACCGTCAAGCGCATCCTCAATGAAACGACGCTGACGCCGGCAGCGCACATGACTTGCGTCGATGCGGCGCGTCACGAGGTCGATGCGGTGATCCGGGAGTTCGCCGATATGGGCGTCAAGCGTTTCGTCGCTCTGCGCGGCGATCCGGCCGAGGGCGTCGGCGCGGCCTACCGGCCGCATCCGGAAGGCTATGCCAATGGCGCCGAACTGGTTGATGCGCTGAAGGGCGCCGGCGATTTCGACATATCGGTCTCGGCCTATCCGGAAAAGCATCCGGAAAGCCCGGATTTCGCCACCGACTTCGACATGCTGAAGCGCAAGGCCGACAACGGCGCGACGCGGGCGATCACCCAGTTCTTCTTCGACAACGATCTCTATGAGCGCTATGTCGAGCGGGCACGGCGGGCCGGCATCTACATACCGATCGTGCCGGGCATATTGCCGGTGCACAATTTCACCCAGGTCGCCAACTTCTCGGCGCGGTGCGGCGCCTTGGTGCCGGCATGGCTGGCCGAGCGTTTCGATGGGCTGCAGAACGATCCGCAAACGCATGCGCTGGTGGCATCTGCCGTGGCGGCCGAGCAGGTGCTGGACCTTGTCGAGCGCGGCGTCGGCGATTTCCACTTCTACACGATGAACCGGGCCGATCTGGTCTTTGCCATTTGCCACATGATCGGCATCAGGTCGCACGAAGTCGAGGCGGCGGGATCAGCCGCGGCGTAAGGCGGCAGGCACTTTTTGAAATGTCAAAGATCGGGGGAATGCAAAAGGGCCGGGCAAAATGCCCGGCCTTTTCAATGGTTTGGAATATTCTGTGCTGGTCTTCCCCCGCTCAGCGGCCTTATGGAAGGACGCCCATAATGAGGGCGCCGATGAATGCAAACGCAGCACAAATCATCAATGCGTTGATCGGCCTCGTCAGTCCCATGTCATAGCCTCCTCTTAAAGAGCTATGGCGAGAGTCTAGGGTCATTTGTGCCACAGGCAAGCAGAAACTTTGCTGCAATGCGACGAGATTGTGGAATTTGCGACCTGCCGTTTGCCGTTAGGCATTGAAACTCTTTGTCAAAAGCCGGCCCGGGACCTGTGAATAATTTGTGGCAAAGCCGGGGCAGCAACGAGAATGGCAGCGCTACCGCGGCGGAAATCGGAATCGATTTTCGGACCGACTGAAGATTCGACGCATCCTTTGCGCATCCAACCGGATGCTGCACGCTATACGCACGCTATACGAATGCGGTGGGCAATCGGCAGCGTTGTGAGATAGCCAGGACTTGAATTTTCTGCCAATTGGCAGTATATTGACTGCCAAGTGATGGAGGTCGGAATGAGTGTCGCTTATGCGGTTCGCGATCCTGCAAATCAGGCTTTGCCGGCAAATCTGGCGGATGCCTCGGCACGGGCGCGGCTCACGCCAGCGGCTGTTGCCGGCATCGTCAGGCTCGCAGACATCTGGCATCTGACCAGCGCCGAGATCTGTACCTTGATCGGCGACGTGTCGGAGAGAACCTGGTTCCGCATGAAGAAAGGCGAGTGGGAGGGCGTTCTCTCCCAGGATTCGCTGACACGCATCAGCGCCCTGATCGGCATCTTCAAGGGACTGCGGCTTCTGTTCTCCGAAGCGCTTGCCGATGAATGGGTGCGGTTGCCGAACAAAGGGCCGCTTTATGGTGGCCGGCGCCCCCTGGACGTAATGATCGAGGGCGGCATTCCGAAGCTGCTGCAGGTTCGCCAACATATCGACGCTTTGCGCGGTGGACTTTGAATGCCGATCCCGCCGCGCGCTGACATTTCCCAGCGCGACCCGATCCGGCTCATTTCGACAGGCAGGCTCAAGGAACCGGTCCTGATGCCGTTGGCCAGGAATCATGGAGATTTGGAGGACCTTGCGGAACTCGAAGGGGCCACCAGCGGCCGTCTTCAGGCGCAGCAAGGGGGATTGCCCGACCTCGATCCGCGCGAACTGGTTTTCGGGAGACCGGGCTACACCTTCATCAATGCGGCGTTCGCTTACACCCGTCCGGGCGGCAATCGTTTCAACGATGATGCCAGGGGCGTCTGGTATTGTGGGTTCGATGCCGAAACCGCGCTCGGCGAGGTCTCGTTTCATCTGACGCGCGAGCTTGCCGCGATCGAACGGTTCGAAAACGTCACCGACTACGCGGAGCTCGTTGCCGACTTCATAGGCTCGTTTCACGATCTGCGCGGTGCTGAGTTCAGCAAGGACCCGGTGCTCGATCCGGATACTGTATTAGCCTATCCTGCCGGTCAGGCGCTGGCGAAGCAACTCCGCAAGCAAGACGCCGCGAGCGGCTTTGTCTATCCTTCCGTGAGACATGTCGGCGGGACCTGCCTTGCCGCCTTCCTTCCCGATCTCGTTCAGAATCTCCGGCAAGGCGGTATCTGGCGTCTGGAATGGCAGGGTTCATCTGTTCCCGCGATCACGCCCATATAGTGCACGATCGGGAGCGACAACTTCGCTGCGCCATCTCTAACGCCGCCAGAACAGTCGACCGTCGATGGTGACGAGGCCGAGGGCGATCAGCGCCATGCCGCCGAATTCGAACAGTTCGAGCCGCTCGCCCAGGAACAGGAAGCCGAGCAGGATGGCACTGGCCGGCACGATGAGCGTGACCAGCGAGGCGTTGGTGGCGCCGGCCGAGGCGACGAGATTGAAATAGAGGATGTAGGCGAAGGCCGTCGACAGCAGAGCCAGTGCCAGCACCGCCGCCCAGACCGGCGGTGAAGCCGAAAACAGATTGGCGGCATCATAGGTGAACAGAACGACCGGAACCATGATAACGGTCGAGCAGGTCAATTGTCCGGTGGCAATGACCGGCGACGGCACACCCCTGAAGCGGCGGGCAATCATCAGTGCAACCGCATAGGATAGCGACGCTCCGATGAGCGCGAATTTCGCCCAGACCGGACCGCCGAGCCCGGCGACGAGGCCGGGGCCGATCATCACCGCCGTTCCCGCGATACCGAGGGCGATGCCGGCAAGCTTGTTCCACGACAGCTTTTCGTCGCTGGTCAGGGCGTTGGCGAGGATCAGCGTCCAGAACGGCGTCGTCGAATTGAGCACCGAGGCGACACCGGCGCCGAGCTCGGTCTGGCCGGCAAAGATCAGCGAGAAAGGGATGACATTGTTGGCGAGCGCCAGCAGGAAGAACAGGCCGGCATGCGGCAAGGCGAGGCGAAACGACGGGCCACGGACCGCAAGATAGAGCTGCAACGCGATCGCAGCTATGGTGACGCGGAACAGCACCAGCACCAGCGGCGGAAGTTCCGCTACCGCAATACGGGCAAAGAAGAACGAGCCGCCCCAGATCGCGCCGAGCAGCAGAAGCTGCGCCCAGTCCTTGAGCACCATCGGCCCGCGCATTGTGGTGGTGGCAGCTATCGCCATTGGTCGTCCTCCCAGACGAGATGCCTTGCTCTCTTCAGGCATCTGTTCACGCTCCACCCGGTCCGGCGGCAAGGGCCACCCGAAACCTGAGCGATGGCCTAGCTCGCTCATAACCGGCGTACAGAACGGCGTAGCGCCGCGAAGCTAGGGCGGCGAGACATAGAATTGTTTTCATTAGCCGCTAGCTTGGATTAATTGTGCGCAGCCTCAGTCAAGGGATTCGTCCATGCAGCGATTCGAAAATGCCCGCGAGGCAGCGCTGGCGCTTCGCCCGGACGATCCGATCTATTGCTTCCGCCCGCAGGTGCTGAAGGCGGACGCCAAACAGTTCATGGGCATGTTTCCCGGCAAGACTGCCTATGCGGTCAAGACCAATGGCGAGCGGATCGTGCTCAACGCCCTGGTCGAGGCCGGCGTCAGTGCCTTCGATGTGGCCTCGCCCGGCGAATTCGCTGCCGTGCGCGCCGTCTCGCCCGACGCCGAGATGCTCTACATGCACCCCGTGAAGGCGCAGTCGGACATCAGGCTGGCGCTGGAAAAATACGCCGTCCGCGTCATTTCGCTCGACCATGAGGACGAGATCACCAAGCTGACCAGGGTGGTGCGGGCGCTCGACATCGATCCGGGCGCGATTACCGTGTTCGTGCGCATCCAGACGAAAGGCTCGGCAGCTTACGAACTGTCGAAGAAGTTCGGCGCCGGACCGGCCAATGCGGTCGAACTGGCCGAACGGCTGAACCGGACGGGCTACAAGGTCGGGCTGTGCTTTCACGTCGGCAGCCAGATCGAGGATCCCGACACCTACGAGCGGGCGCTGGCCTCCGCCGACTGGGTGCGCAACCGCGTCGGCTTCGACATTGCCGGGCTCGATGTCGGCGGCGGCTTTCCGGCCGAATACGGTCATGATCCGAACAGCCGCAAGCCGGAAATGCCGTCGCTCGGCCAGATCATGTCGCGGTTGTCGGGCGACCTCCAGGAGTACCAGTTCGACCAGATGCCGCTGGTGGCCGAGCCGGGCCGGGTGATCGTGGCGCGCTGCCTGTCGCTGATCGTGCGCGTGCTGCTGCGCAAGGGCAAAAGGCTCTACATCAATGACGGCATCTGGGCGTCGCTGTCGGATTCATGGACCGGCAAGATCACGTTGCCGGCGCGCTTCATCCCCGATCCGGCGATCCGCTCGCGCAATGGCGAGGACAAGACCATCGTGCCGTTCAAGGTCTGTGGCGCGACTTGCGATTCCGTCGATATATTGTCGCGGCCGTTCTGGCTGCCCGAAACCGTCGATACCGGTGACTGGATCGAGATCGGCCATATCGGCGCCTATTCGCTGTCGCTCCGAACACGGTTCAACGGCTTCTATCCCGACACTTTCGTCGAGGTGGCGACGCCATTCGACGAAGGCGATGCGCCGCAGGGGTTTGCCAGCCTGGAGACGATGGCGGATTAGTTAATGGTGGAATAGTGAATAGTGAATAGTGAATAGAAGTAGTTATTGCTTCCGTCCCGCTCCCGTGAATCGTCACCATTCACCATTCACCATTCACCATTCACCATTCACCATTCACCATTCAGTCAGGCCACGCCGCCGCCGGCCTGGATATTCTCGCCGGTAAGCCAGCGAGCCTCGTCCGAGGCCAGGAAAACCGCGACATCGGCGACGTCGCGCGGCGCTCCGATCCGGCAGAAGGGCGACATGCCGGCGGCCACGGCGCGGTCCCGTTCGGGAAGCAGGTCGGTGTCGGTGAAGCCTGGTGAAAGCGCATTCACGGTAACGGAGCGCGGGCCGAGTTCGCGCGCGAGGACGCGGACGAACTGTTCGACGGCTCCCTTGCTGCCGAGATAGAGCGCCGTGTGCGTGAAGAACATCCTGGTTCCACCGGTGGAAACGGCAATGATGCGGCCACCGTTGCGAACGCGGCGCGCCGCCTCCTGAAACGTGAAGAAGGTGCCCTTGGCATTGGTGCCGAACACATGATCGAAGTCCGCTTCGGTAGCCTCGACGAGCGGTTTTATGACGGCGACGCCGACATTGGCGACGACGACGTCAATCGGCCCCATCTGCCTCTCGGTTTCGTCGAACAGCTTGCGAATGTCGGGGATGCTGGAGACGTCCGCCTGGATGGCGATCGCTTTTCCGCCAATCCCTTCAATGGCGGCAACCACTTCCCTGGCTGCTTTCTCGTTGCCCACATAGTTGACGACCACGGCAGCACCCTTGGCCGCGAGCCCCTCGGCGATGGCGCGCCCGATGCCACGCGAGCTGCCGGTCACAAGTGCGGTTTTGCCTTCGAGTGGACGATGCATGGCTGTTCCTTCCGTCTGATTACGGCCGCCTCGATCGAGCGGCGTTCCAGGGAAAGCTATGGGCATGCTATTGCTCAGAGAATAGCCTATTATCTTACTGACTTGTTAAGCCTGGGGTACATAATGCGCGGAACCGAGTTTTCCGAACTCACGGCATTTGCAGCAATCATCGAAGAGGGCAGCTTCGTCCGCGCCGCGGCCAAACTCAGGATTTCGCCTCCAGCACTCAGCCAGACGATACGTGGGCTGGAAGAGCGTCTCGGTGTCCGCCTGCTCAACCGCACCACGCGCAGCATGTCGCCGACGGCTGAGGGCGAGAAGCTGTTTGCCCGCATCGCACCGGCGTTCAGCGAACTGGAAGGGGCCGTCGCCGACGCGCATGCATCACGCGGCCGGCCGGCAGGCTCGCTGCGCATCAATGTTCCGCGCATTGCCGCCACGCGTTTCATCGCGCCGATCCTCGGCGATTTCCGCCGCGCCTATCCCGATATCGCCCTCACAATCATTGTCGACGACATGCTCACCGACATCGTCGAGGGCCGCTTCGATGCCGGAATCAGATTGGGTGAGCGGCTGCACAAGGACATGGTGGCGGTGAAACTCAGCGAGGAACTCGAGATGGCCGCAGTGGCGGCGCCGAGCTATCTGGCGCATCGCCCGATACCCCGTCGCCCCGCGGACCTGCATCATCACCAATGCATCAATTTCCAATGGCCGAGCGGCGGCAATCTCTACCGCTGGGAGTTCGCCCGAGGCCAGCGTGCCTTGGAAGTGGCCGTCAGCGGCGGCCTGACGGTCAACGATACGGAACTGATGATCGGGGCGGTTCTGGATGGGGTCGGCGTGGCGTACATGCTGGAATACCAGGTCCGGCCGTGGATCGAAGCGGGAAAGCTAATCCGTTTTCTCGAAGCCTGGTCGCCGAGATTTCCGGGTTTTTATCTATATCACGCGAGTTCCCGCCAAGTTCCGGCGCCGTTGCGAGCGTTCATCGATTTCCTGCTTGCCAGGCGGTGATGTGAATAGTGAATAGTGAATAGTGGTAGCTCTGGTGCTCAATGCGGCTCCTGTTCTATTCTTTTCACCATTCACCATTCACCATTCACCATTCACCACCTTCACAGCCTGTCCAGCAGCTCCGGAGTCGGCCAGCCGTCGACCGGCAGGCCCAGACGCATCTGCTCCTTGCGGATGGCTTCGCGGGTGTTGGTGCCCAGGATGCCGTCGACGGTGCCGACGTCATAGCCTTTCGCTTCGAGCTTGGTCTGCAGCGCCTTCATCTGGTCGCCGTCGAGGCCGGGTTCGGGGTTGCGCGGATCGAATCGCGGCGCGCCCCCCAGTCGGGCGGCAAGATTTGCCGCGGTCAGGGCATAGGTGAAGGACTGGTTCCACTCGAGATAGACGTCGAAATTGTCGTAGGTCAGGAAGGCTGGCCCCTTGCGACCCATGGGCAGCGCCAGGCCGGCCTTCAGGCCGTTGTCGAGAAGCGGCGTACCGTCGGGCCTGGTAACGCCCCACTGGCTCCATTGCGTCAACGGCAGCTTGTTGGTGCGTCCCGTCTGCTCCCACGGCAAATCGTCAGGCACACGGACTTCCTCGATCCAGGGCTGGTCGCGCTTCCAGCCGCGCGACTGGATCTTGCTGGCCGTGCTCATGATCACGTCCGGCGCGCTGCCGCGCAGGTCGACCAAGCCATCGCCGTCGCCGTCGACGCCGTGGCCGAGATAGTCGGAAGGCAACATCTGCGTCTGGCCGATCTCGCCGGCCCAGGCACCGGTCACGTCGGCCGGCACCACGCCGCGATCGATCAACATCAGCAGCGGCACGATCTGCGGCCGGAACAACTGCGGACGGCGGCAGTCATGCGAGAGGCTCACCAGCGCGTTCAGCGTATGAAAATCGCCCTGCACGGCGCCAAAATCGGTCTCCAGGGCCCAGAAGGCGGCGATGACCGGCGCCTGCACGCCGTATTCGCGATCGGCGCGGACAAAGACCTCGGCATATTTTTGCAGATTGGCCGCACCTTGCTTCAGCCGATGGGACGAGATCATGCGGTTCGAGAATTCGATGAAGGTCTGGGTGAAGACGCCCTGGGCGCGGTCGCGTGCCAACGCCTTCTCATCGAGGGTGGCGTTTTCCAGCGCATCAAGGCCGGCAGCGCCGACGCCGGCCGCCCTGGCCTCCGCCGCCACGCCGTGCTTCCATGACTCGAAATCCCCGCCGCATTGCTGTGCCGCGGCCGGCACGGCGGTCAGGAGCAGCGCCGCGATAATTCCAAAGCGCGATCGCATCGCCATCCTTCCGAGAAGATTACCAGCGGTTGCGGGCATTCGTCATTGGCTGTGTCGAAAAGCAGGCGGCAGGCCTGGTGTCAACGGGTGTTCTGCCGCAACCACTTCTTCCAGGCGGCTTCGGAGCCGTTGAAGACGTTGATGTCGGCGTTTCCGGCCATGCCCGGCACGACACCCGTTCCGGTATACTGCCAGAAGGTGAAGGGATGGCTGCCGTATTTCTGGCGCGGGTGCCCGGCGACGGAGCGCAGCCAGTAGGGGTAGCCGCGGAAACCCGATAAACCATTATCTTCGAAGAAGTCGACCGACGTGTAGATGATCGGCTTCTTGCCGTAGTGTTTTTCGACGATTTCGAGGAATGTGCTCATCTCGCTGCGTACCGTGGCGGGATCTGGCCGCAGCTTGCAGGTCGGCGATTTCGGGTTCCATTCCATGTCGAGAACCGGCGGCATCGCCGAACCGTCTCTGGGAACGTTCTGGATGAACCAGCGCGCCTGGGTAGCGGCCGGCGTGCAAAAGTAGAAGAAATGATAGGCGGCACGGGGGACGCCCGAGGCCTTGGTGCGGCTCCAATGCTCGTTGAAAGCTTCATCGAAACGGTCTCCGCCTTCGGTTGCCTTGATAAAGGCGAAGGAGATGCCGCTGGCCCTGGCCGCCGGCCAGTCGATCGAGGTCTGGTATTTGGAGACGTCGGTGCCGTGGACGGCGTAGCTCCACGGTGCGCCGCTATCCCATTCATGCGGGTCGGAATCGGCAAAACGCGGCGCGCGTACCGCAACCATCGAGGCGCTGGACGACGACAGCGATGGCGTCAGATCCTCGACTGTCGAGCAGGCACCAAGCAGCGTCAGCGTGATGAGAACCGCGAAACGGCGCATCGCTACTTCCCGAGCCGGTTTCAGCCGGCCGCTGATGGGTCTTTCCGCGGGTGCCCCTCGACCAGGCGCAGCGTGTCTGAAACCGACTTACGCGACGCGCCTGGATCTTCGTTTCATGCATTCCCAAACCGTTACGCAGTTTGGGACGCATGCATTCAAGCCCCGCCGGACGGTCACCCTACAGGATCGCCCGGTCTGTCCTAAGCGCGTCGCTTCGACGCGCTTAGCTCTTTTGTCTATGCATGTCGTTGTCCCAAAACCGCTGCGCACTTCTGGGCGACATTCACCTGTGATCGCCGATCATGGTTGATATTCGGTTGACGGCGCTCGACAAGAGCCGCGATTTTGCCGAAACAATGGCGGCAAATCGATGACATAGATCGAGCGCGCCCGGGGGAACTCAAATGCAGATCCTTTTGAAGTTCGTCAAATGGCTGCTCGGCTTGGCTGTGCTGGCCGCCGCGGTACTCGCCGGCTGGCTGTATTTTGCGCCGCCGGAACTGATCCGCGTCGGTTCCGGCTATGCGGCTAAGATCGTCTGTTCGAACGTCTTCATCGCCGGGCGAGACGCCGACGATGTGCTTGCCGTCGATGTGCAGGCGCCGGGTCACCCGCTGCTGAAGCTGATGAGAGTGTCGGTCGACAAGGAGAAGGGAACGGTTTCGGCCGGCCTGTTCGGTGTGCTCGGCAAAAGTGTCGCGGTTGCGCGCGACGGGCTCGGCTGCGCCTCGGTTCCCGACGGCGATATTGCCGCCGCCAAGGCTGTCGCCGGAGCTGCACCGACGCCGGCGCCGCTGCCCGATCTGATCTGGCCGGAGGGCGACAAGGCCGATGCCTCGCAGGATCCCGAGGTCGCGAAAGTCCTCGACGATCCAGCAATGACCGGCGCCGGCATGCGGGCCGTCGTGGTGGTCAAGAACGGCCGCATCGTCGCTGAGCGTTATGGCGACGGCTTTTCCGAAAAGACGCCGCTATTGGGCTGGTCAATGACCAAGACCGTAAATGCGGCGATCGTCGGCACGCTGGTGAAGGAGGGCAAGCTGGCGATGACCAACCAGGGTCTGTTCGGTCCCTGGAAGGGAGATGGTCGCGCCGTGATCAGCCTCGCCGACATGATGGCGATGTCGAGCGGGCTGGAATTCAACGAGGATTATGGCGACGTCGCCGACGTAACGCGCATGCTCTATCTCGAACCGGACATGGCGGGCTTTGCCGGATCCAAGCCGCTGACCGGCGAGATCGGCAAGGTGTTTTCCTATTCGAGCGGCACGGCGGTGATGCTGTCCAGGCTGTGGCAGGACGCAATCGGCGACAAGGACAAGGCACTGGCGTGGCCGAGGACCGCGCTGTTCGATCCGCTCGGCATGCAGAGCGCTGTGCTTGAGGCCGACGAGCACGGCACCTTCGTCGGCTCGTCCTATCTCTATGCCACGGCATGCGACTGGGCGCGCTTCGGCCAGTTCCTGCTGCAGGGCGGCGTCTGGAACGGCCAGGAGATCCTGCCCGCCGGCTTCGTCGACTGGATGCGGGAACCGGCAACTGCCTCGAAAGTCTACGGCAAGGGGCAATTATGGATAGAAGGACCGGGCGACGAAGAAAACCCCGGCGCCGGCACTGCCGCCGGCCTGCCCAAGGACACCTATTGGATGGAGGGGCATGATGGGCAAACGGTTGCCATCATCCCCTCGGAGCAGCTGGTTGTGGTGCGGCTCGGGCTGACGCCGGCCAGGCTCGGCTATCGGCCGCAGGCGATGGTGGCGGCGCTGATCAAGGCGCTGCACTGAGGAATGCGGCGGTCGCAGTCTTGTCTATGCGGCTGTCGCCAAAGGTTTGGCGCGATCAACACGCGCCCGCTCGTCGGGTGAGTTCATAACCGTCCAAAGATCATTACGGCGCTGGACGTTCAACCAGAAATCCGGGCTGTTGCCAAACACCCGCGCCAGAATGAGCGCGGTAGCCGCCGTCACGTTGCGGCGGCCGTTGCACAATTCGTTCACATGCTTGCGCTGGACGCTCATAGCTTCGGCCAAAGCCGCCTGTGTCAGGCCGAGTGGTTGCATGAATTCTTCCGTAAGAATTTCGCCAACCGTTGCTGGCTTGCGTGCGGTCATCAACATGTCTCACCTCACTTATATATAACTGTGGTCGTCGAGATAGATGTCCGACGCCTCGCCCCGGCCCCCGTCCCAGCGGAAGACCAGCCGCCATTGTTTGTTGACACGGATCGAATGGAAGCCTTCGAGATTGCCGCGCAACTTCTCGAAATGGTTGCTGGGCGGCACACGCAAATCCTGATCGATCGCCGCGTCGTCAATCATCTGGAGCTTGCGGAACAAGCGGCTTTCGAGATCGGACGGAATATTGCGGGAGTGGGTGTCGTCCACGAAGAAAGCCCGCAGCCATCCATCTCTAAAGCCGATGATCATCCCATGCTTCCGGCGAGGAGATAATGTACCACTCCTTGGGTCATATGGCAATGTGTGATTTAGCCAATTAACTGATTTCAGCCACGGCCCTCATTTAGGATTGGAGCCCCAAAACCTTCCACGGCAAAATTGATATTAGATGGCGATCTTGCTCACGGCGAGCCAGCTGTAGCCGCGATAAAGTGTTTTGAATCGAACGCTTGCGCCAACTCTTGCAGATTCCGAATCCAGAATCGCGCGCAACGATTGACGCGGCTCGACGTGGAATTTTTTCAGCCAGCCGCGCAACAGCTTGCGGAACCAGCTGGGCAAGGCTTCCTGCTGGCCAAAATCGACGACATGCAGCGAGCCACCCGGTGACAGAGCAGCAAGAGCCGCGGATACCGTCTTTTCCCAGCCGGGGATCATCGACAGCGAATATGAGACAAAGACGCGGTCGAAACTTTCGACGCCGAACAGCGCTTTCGCGTCGAAATTCGTGGCATCGCCGCGCGCCAGCGTGACGCGGCCGGAGAGGCCTTCGCGCGCGAGGGCGGCAGTGGCCGTCTCCAGCATCTCGGCCGAAATATCGAGGCCGAAGAAGCGCGCGCCGGGATAGCGGCGGGCGGCGAGGATGATGTTGCGGCCGGTGCCGCAGCCGAGCTCGAGCACGGTGCCGCCGGCCGGCACATCCAGTCCGGCGATAAGCCGGTCGCGGCCCAGCAAATAATATTTGCGGGTCAGGTCGTAGATATGACGCTGCCAGCGGTAGACGCCGTCCATCAGTTCGGCATGGCTGGCCGGCAAGTCGGTCGTGCTCATGCGGACCGCTTCACATAGAGATGGAAGCCGCCATAGATGGCCGAGCGGTCGCGCGCCGAAAACTCGCGCGAGGCGTCGTTCTCGTAGCGCCACTGATCGAGCAGCGAATTCGAGACGCGGCCGGGCAGCAGGCTGGGTTCCGCTGCGGTGCGGAAGATGACGCGGGCGCCGGTGGAGGCGGTTCGGGTGATCTCGGCCCACAACTCGTTGAGCTGGTCGTCGGTCATCCAGTCCTGTGCATCGAGCAGCACGAAGCGATCCACCGAGCCGGCATCCTTGCGGGCAAGGAACTCGATCAGATTGGCGTGGTGGATGGCAACGCGATCGACATTGTTGCGGATCGTCTTGTAGTTGCGCTTTTCGAGATAGGCGGGCAGGGCGGCCTCGCCCGGATCAGGGTAGCGGCGGGCGAAAGCCTGCCAGGCGAAATAATTGGTCTTCAGCGGAAAATCGCAGGCGAGCTTTTCCAGTCGTGCCTTCAGCACGCTGGCCATGGTGCCGTCACCCGAGGTGATCAGCGAATCGTACTGGGCCGGCGGAATGCCGAGGCCGAACAGCGAAGCCTTTCGCGATGTCGCCCATTTCAGCAGCGGTTTTTCGAAGACCGGCGCCAGCTCTTCGTCGAAGAAGCGGCGCTGATCGGCGATGCTCTTGGCGTCCATGATGCCGGCCGGGTCGACGCCGAAGAATTTTGCGGTGCGGTGGCCCATGGCGATGAACAAGCCGAGCAGCCCGGTCTGGTAGAAATTGCGGTCGAAGACAGCGATGCGGCGACGGCCGCGCCAGTTGCGGCGCTCCCAATAGTGGCGGCTGACCGGGTCGAGATGCGGTGCGATGAAGCGGTCGTAGGCCTGTGAATTGTGCCCGGTCCCAGCCGCGCCGAAGAAACGGAACAGGTCGCCTTGCGACGGCAGGTGACGGACGGCTTCGAGCTTCATGCGGTTCAGCGCGATATGGGCAGCGTTGAGGTCGACGGCATCGATCCTTTCCGGCGAGCGGGTGAGATAGGCAAGGATGTTACAGCCGCCGGAGGCAATGGTGACGATGCGGTGGCCCGTCCCGAGCTGCATCGCGTCCATGTCGATTTCGGGGTCTTCCCAGATCTGCGGATAGACGAGGCCGGAGAACAGGAAGGCGAACAGGCGCTCGGAGATGCCGGCTTTCGACAGCGGGCGGTTCTGGTAGACGGCCTTGCCGACTTCCTTGCCGCGGCGAAAAACCAGGTCCCCAGAAATGTCCGTCATGGCAAGGCGATTCCCCGTTTGCTTTGCCGCAAGCGGGTAGCGCAGGGTGATGACAGGCCAGTGACAGCCTGTTGACGCGAGTTCAGGCCTTGCCAAATCCACCTGGGGTCGGCGTCGTCACGATGACCGCCTCGCCAGTGTCGAGGATGGTCTGATCGCAGGCTTTCAGCGTCTCGATCGCGCCGGTCTTGCGGCGGACCTTGGTCGAACCGGCCTCGCCATCGCCGCCTCGGTCCAGTCCCCGCGGCGGGCGGTTGCGATGCGAGGACAGGATCGCGCATTCCATTTTTTCGAGGAAGCGGATGGTGCGCCTGGTGCCGTCGCCGGCATTCCATTTGCCTTCGCCGCCGGAGCCTTCGCGGATATGAAAATCCTCGAGCAATACCGGGAAACGCAGTTCCAGCACTTCCGGATCGGTCAGGCGCGAATTGGTCATATGGGTGTGGACGCCGGAGGTCCCGGCAAAACCGCGGCCGTCGTTCATCCGGCCGGCCGGCGAGCCCGAGCAGATCGTCTCGTAATACTGGTACTGCTTGTTGCCGAAGGTGAGATTGTTCATCGTGCCTTGCGCATTGGCCATCGCGCCCATGGCGCCGAACAGCGCGTTGGTGACGTGCTGCGAGGTCTCGACGTTACCGGCGACGACTGCCGCGGGATAGGCGGGCTTCAGCATCGAGCCGTCGGGAATGACGATGTTGATCGGCCGCAGACATCCGGCATTCATCGGGATGTTGTCTTCGACCATGACGCGGAAGGCATAAAGCACAGCGGCTCGGGCGACTGGCTCTGGCGCATTGAAATTGTTCTTCATCACCGGCGACGTTCCGGTGAAGTCGACGGTCGCTTCGCGCTTCCGCCGGTCGACCGATATCTTCACCTTGATCATTTGGCCGGTGTCGGTCGGATATTCGTATTCGGAACTGTCGGGCAGCCGCTCCAGAACGCGGCGCACGCTTTCGGCGGCATTGTCCTGGACATGGCCCATATAGGCTTCGACCACATCGAGGCCGAAATGCGCGACCATCTTGCGCAGCTCGGCGACGCCCTTTTCGTTCGCGGCGATCTGCGCCTTGAGGTCGGAGATGTTCTGGTGCGGATTGCGCGCCGGGTAGGGGTGGTTGGTGAGTAGCGTCTCCAGGTCCTTCTCGCGGAACCGGCCGCGATCGACGATGCGGAAATTATCGAACAGCACGCCTTCCTCGTCGACGGTTGTGGCAAGCGGCGTCATCGAGCCGGGCGCGGTGCCGCCGATGTCGGCATGATGGCCACGCGAGGCGACGTAGAAGAGGATCTCCTCCCCCCTCGAGGGGGAGGTGGCGGCGAAGCCGCCGGAGGGGGTCGTTGCGGCAGTGCTCGACGCACTTGTGGTGCCTTCTGCGAGGACCCCACCCGGCCGCTTCGCGGCCACCCTCCCCTCAAGGGGGAGGGAAAACACCGGTGTCACCACTGTGATATCAGGCAGATGGGTGCCGCCATTGTAAGGTGCGTTCAGCGCAAACACGTCGCCGGGGTGAATGTCGCCGGAATTGAGCCGGATGATGGTCTCCACCGAGCGATCCATGGAACCGAGATGCACCGGCATATGCGGTGCATTGGCGACCAGCGCGCCATTCCGGTCGAAGACGGCGCAGGAGAAATCGAGCCGCTCCTTGATGTTGACGGAATAGGCAGTGTTTTGCAGCGTTACGCCCATCTGTTCGGCGATCGACATGAACAGGTTGTTGAAGACCTCCAGCATCACCGGATCGGCTTCGGTGCCGAGTGCGGCCTGTCGGCGCTTCTTCTCGACGCGCCGCATCAATACGTGGTCCTTGGCGGTGATCTCGGCCTGCCAGCCCGGCTCGACGATAATGGTCTGGTTCGGCTCGATGATCAAAGCGGGGCCGGCGATCTGGCAACCGGGGTCGAGATCAGGGATGCCGTTGTCATACTCACGGAAATAAACCCCAGCGGTGCGCCATTGACCTTCAGAGTAGAGGCGCACCCGTTTCTGCGCTGGTCTGGAGTGGCGAACGCCAGGAAGGCTTTGTTCCTCGCGGCCGGTGCCGCCGGTATCGGTACCCTCGACGCCGACCGATTCGACGATCATCGGCTTGTCGTCGTAGACGAAACCGAACTGCGCCTTGTGCGCCAGTTCGAAGTCCGCCTTGGCCTGCGCAATCGAGCCGTGCCCGAAGTTCACAGGCAGCGCGGTATCGGTGCCGTCGTAGCGGATCTGCAGCACCGGTCTCGAGGCGACCGCGTCTTCGCTGATGCCTTGCGCGGCGAGTTCGTCGATGACGGCTTTGCGCAGCGTTGCGATGAGTTCATCGATCGCTGGCCCGGAATTGTCCGCCAGCGGCTTCAGCAGCGCCTGCTGGCGTGACGCAAATACAGAGGATAGGCCGATGCCGTATGCCGAGAGCAGGCCTGAGAAGGGATGGATCAGCACCGCCTCCATGCCGAGCGCATCGGCGACCAGGCAAGCGTGCTGGCCGCCGGCGCCGCCGAAGCAGTTCAGGAGGTATTCGGTGACATCGTAGCCGCGCTGCACCGAAATCTTCTTGATGGCGTTGGCCATGTTTTCGACGGCGATGGTGATGAACCCTTCGGCGACGGTTTCCGGCGAGCGGCCGTCGCCGATCTCGGCGGCAAGTGCGGTGAATTTTTCGCGAACCGTCTGGACGTCGAGCGGTTCGTCCTGGCCCGGTCCAAAAATAGCCGGGAAGAACTCGGGCTGCAGCTTGCCCAGCATGACATTGGCGTCAGTGACGGCCAACGGGCCGCCGCGCCTATAGGCGGCCGGGCCGGGATTGGCGCCGGCCGAATCCGGCCCGGCGCGAAAGCGGCCGGCCTCGTAATGGAGGATCGAGCCGCCGCCTGCAGCAACGGTGTGGATGCGCATCATCGGCGCGCGGATGCGCACGCCGGCGACCTCGGTGTCGAAGGCGCGCTCGTAGTCACCATCGTAATGGGCGACATCGGTGGAGGTGCCGCCCATGTCGAAGCCTATGACTTTGCCGAAACCGGCGAGTTTTGCCGTCTCGACCATGCCGACGACACCGCCGGCCGGGCCGGACAACAGCGCATCCTTGCCCTGGAACATGTCGGCGGCGGTGAGGCCGCCCGACGACATCATGAACATGAGGCGAGGGCTTTCCCTCCCCCTTGAGGGGAGGGTGGCGGCGAAGCCGCCGGGTGGGGTCGGCTCGACTGGGTTCGACACTCTGGCGGTGCCTTCTGAGATGACCCCCTCTGGCTGCTGCGCAGCCATCTCCCCCACAAGGGGGGAGATTGGCGCGGCACCCAGTTCCGCCGCAACCCTTTGCACATACCTAGCCAGGATCGGCGACAGATAGGCGTCGACCACCGTGGTGTCGCCGCGGCCGACCAGCTTGATCAGAGGCGAGACCTCGTGACTGACCGAGACCTGCGAGAATCCGAGCTTTCGACAGACTTTGGCGACCGCCTTTTCGTGCTCGGGATGTTTCCAGGCATGCATGAAGACGATCGCGACCGCATCGATGCCATCCGCCTTGGCTTGCTCAATAGCCTGGCGTACCGAAGCAATGTCGAGCAGGCGCTCGACACTACCGTCGACGCGAACCCTTTCGTCGATCTCGACGACACGCTCGTAGAGCTGTTCGGGAAGGATGATCTGCTTGGCAAAGATATCGGGCCTGGCCTGATAGGCAATCCTCAGCGCATCGCGGAAGCCTTTTGTGATGAGCAGCAGCACACGGTCGCCCTTGCGCTCGAGAAGCGCATTGGTGGCAACCGTGGTGCCCATCTTGACATTGCCGATCAGAGCGGAGGGGATTGGAGCGCCGGGTTGGACGCCGAGCAGCTCGCGAATGCCATGGATGGCAGCATCGGCATAGGCTTCGGGATTCTCGGACAGCAGCTTGCGCGGGTGCAGCGCGCCTTGCGGGTCACGGCCGATGACATCGGTGAAGGTGCCGCCACGGTCGATCCAGAAATCCCATTTTGCAGTCACTGCGGCGGCTCCCGGGATTTTTCCCTGTTCGATCTGTTAGCTCGCGAGGCCCTGACCGGCAATCGTCAAATGATTGGAATATGTTACAGGCAGAAATGCAACGTTACGAAACTCATGCGCAGCTTACGCATTGTGTCCTCGACCGCCGCCGGTAACGGAGGCGTGATTAGAGGAGAGATATCATGAAGAAACTCATTCTTGCGTCGGTGTCGGCGCTTGCGTTGCTTGGCCTTGCCGCCTGCAGCAACAGCGGCACCGACAACACCACGACGCAGAGCACCAACCCGCCGGCATCCGACCAGACGATGAAGCCGGCTGCTCCTGACGCCAACAAGCCTGCCGAGCCGGCTCCGGCTCCGGCGCCTGCGCCGGCTGCTCCGGCTCAGTAGTCAATGTGACAACCAAGGAAAGGCTGGCCTCACAGGCCGGCCTTTCTGCTGCTTACGATACCAGCGCCTGGCGGCCGAGTGCGACGACGTGAGCGCTGGCGCCAGCCGCCTCAGGCATTGCGCCAAATCGATTGGGCCAGCCCCTGCGGCACTGTCTTGGCTTGATAGCGATGGGTAGTTGGCCCTATGAAGCCCCCATGTCGATTTGGGACCGCCTTGGCGACTTCGTCACACGCGTTTCATCTTCAGCGTCGTCAGGCGTCGCCGAAGTGGTCGAGGCCGTGCGCACGGTTTTCTCCGGCGATGCCGATCTGCGCCGGCGCGTCGCCTTCTCGGTGGCGATGATCGCCCTGTCGGCCAAGATGGCCAAGGCAGACGGCATCGTCACGCAAGACGAGGTGCGCGCCTTCCAGGAAATATTCGAGGTGCCGAAGGAACAGAGGCGCAATGTGGCGCGGCTCTACGATTTGGCCAAACGCGACATTGCCGGTTTCGAGACCTATGCCGAGCGGATGGCGCAGCTTTGCGGTTCGGGCCATTCGAACTGCCTGATGCTCGAGGACATACTCGACGGGCTGTTCCACATCGCCAAGGCCGACGGGCTGGTGCATGAGCGCGAGGGCCAATTCCTGCATCGCATCGCCGAGATATTCCGCATCGATGAGGCGCATTACCAGAGCATCCTGGCCCGGCATGTCGATCTGGGTGCCGCCGATCCCTATGTTGTGCTCGGCATCGAGCGTGGGAAGCCGTTCGAGGAGGTCCGCAGGCGTTACCGCAAGCTGGTCTCCGACAATCATCCGGACCGGCTGATCGCACGCGGCCTGCCGCAGGAATTCATCAAGATCGCGACGACCAGGCTGGCGGCGATCAACGCGGCCTATGAAATGATCGAGCGAGGCCTGCGGCACGCATGAGCGGCTTTCCGCCCGATGAGCCGAGCGCCGAGGTCAGGGTATCGCCGAATTTCGGACCACGGCGCGGGACGCTCGGACCCGATATGATCGTGCTGCACTACACCGGCATGGCTACCGGCGCCGGTGCCGAGGCATGGTTGTGCGATCCGGCAAGCGAGGTCTCGTCGCACTACCTGGTCCATGAGGACGGCCGAATTGTTCAGATGGTAAGGGAAAGCGACCGCGCCTGGCATGCCGGCAAGAGCTCGTGGTTCGGACAGAGCGACATCAACTCCTGTTCGATCGGCATCGAGATCGTCAATCCGGGGCATACGCTCGGCTATCGCAACTTTCCAAAACCGCAGATCGACGCGGTGATCGGCCTGTGCGCTGGGATCATCGAGCGCCATTCCATTCCGGCGCAGCGGGTGCTTGCCCATTCCGACGTGGCACCGGGGCGAAAGGTCGATCCAGGCGAGAAATTTCCATGGAAGGCCTTGTTTGCTGCCGGTATCGGCCATGTTGTGCCGGCAGCACCGATCCGGCGCGGCGCCGTGCTGAAGCCAGGCGATACCGGCGCCGAGGTAGAGGCGCTGCAGTCGATGCTGGCGCTCTATGGTTATGGCGTCGAGATCACCGGCACTTTCGACCGGCAGACCGAAATCGTGGTCGAGGCATTTCAGCGGCATTTCCGGCTGCGCCTGGTCGATGGCATGGCTGACGGATCGACGATCCGCACGCTGGAAAGGCTGCTCGCTTACGCAAGGATAGCCTCTCTCAAATAATCTTTTGCCAGCTTAAAAGTTACAATCTGTTACTCAAAGTGACTTGCGTCGCCTTCTTTGGCGCCAATTCCGTCGTCAAAGGCGATCCGTACAGATTGTCGGACGTCTATCCCCCCACATGTTCCGATGTTGATTGAGGGTATCTGCGCGAAGTTCTTTGTGCAGATCAAACAGAACAGGATCACATGCAGAAATTGACCGTTTTAACGGCAGCCATTGCTGCCGGCGTAATGACTTTTGCCTTCAGTGCGGCGAACAGCGCACCGCTGAGCCAGCGGGCCGATCAGGGCTTCAGTGCCGCAGCCGGCAAAACCGCCGTGCCGAAAGCCACCCGTGGTGGTGCAAAAGTAGAGAAGACCGCCACCGCAAAAGTGGAAAAAGCGGCCGCGGTAAGGACGAAAAAGCCAGTCTCCGCGAAAAGGCCAACCGCTGCAAGAAAGACAATCGCCAAACAGCATGTGAAGCGTAACCGCAAACGCATCGACCGCATGGCAACGGCGTCAGTCGCTCCGAAGAGCAGGCCAGCGCCTCAGGCGGTGGTTGTCGGCGGCAGCGGACAGTATTCGGCGATCATTGCGCGTTATGCCGCCAGCTATGGCGTCCCGGTGTCGCTCGCCAATGCCGTCATCAAGATCGAGAGCAACTACCAGCCGAACCAGGTCGGCAGCGCCGGCGAGATCGGCCTGATGCAGATCAAGCCGGCGACGGCGCGGATGATGGGTTATAGCGGTTCGGCTCAGGGTCTCTACGATCCCGATACCAACATCAAATACGGCATGAAGTACCTTGCCATGGCGCGGGATCTCGGCGGCGGCACGACCTGCGGCACGATCCTGAAATACAATGCCGGCCACGCCGCCACACGGATGAACCCGGTGTCCGCAGCCTATTGCGGCAAGGTCAAGGTGCAGCTGGCAGCACTTGGAGCGCCCGCCTGACAAGCGACAACTTGCTTTTTCGTTTGCGTTTTCGGGCCTGAACCCCTTTATACGCCTTGCCAGCTGGCCGGGCGGCCGCACCCGCGAAGCCGAAAGGCTGCGGGTGAGGAAAGTCCGGGCTCCATGGAGACACGGTGCCGGTTAATGGCCGGCGGGGGCGACCCCAGGGAAAGTGCCACAGAAAGCAAACCGCCACGATCCAATCGTGGCAAGGGTGAAAGGGTGGGGTAAGAGCCCACCGCGCGACTGGCAACAGGAGCGGCACGGTAAACCCCACCGGGAGCAAGACCGAATAGGGGCGGTGCGAGGGGAAACCCTCGAGGGCTGTTTCCGGCTCACCGTCCGGGTAGGTTGCGTGAGGCGCATGGCAACATGCGCCCAAGATGAATGGCCGCCACGTTCTCGCCCCGTAAGGGGCGAGGGCCATACAGAACCCGGCTTACAGGCCAGCTGGCAGTTTTCCCTATAAAGGAAATCTCCTGATATCAGCAGGTTGCGTCTTCGGGCGCAGCAGTTGATTCAGTTTTCGACCCGCAATCGAGCGCGACATTCCTTGAAAATGGTGCGATTAAATCGTACCATTTGGATGACGGTATTCAGGAGCGCGTCATGGGACAGGTCGATAAACGCAGCATCACGCTGTCGCCGGAACTGGCCGCGGCAGTCGACGACGTGGTCGCCGCCGGCGAATATGCCTCGGCGAGCGAGGTGATCCGCGACGCGCTGAGGCAATGGAAGGACCGGCGCGACCTGCTCGGCTACACGGTCGAGGAATTGCGCAAGCTGGTGCAGGAGGGGATCGACAGCGGACCGGGGCTGGACGGGCCGCCAATCATGGAACGGCTGCGCGCCAAATATCTGAAAATGGCCGGAACCAAAGGCCTTGAGGAGTGAAATACCGCCTGCTTCCTCAGGCATTGATCGACCTCGAAGCCATCGGCGACTACATTGCCGAACAGAATCCAAATGCGGCGGTTCGGCTCGTGGATCTCTTGCAAAGGCGGTGGGATTTGCTGACCCTGCACCCCTTCTCAGGTGCGCCGCGCGAAGACATCGCAACCGGAATCCGTCACCTGATCGTCGGCGAATACCTCACCTTGTATCGTGTCCGCGAAGAGGCGATCGAAATCATTCGCGTGCTGCACGGCCGGCGCAAGATTGATGCCGACGATCTGAATTCGTGATTGCCGATTCAGCCACCGATTGCGTCTAGCGACGCCTCGATCGCCTGCCAAAGCTCTTCCACCGGCTCGCAGCCGATCGACAGGCGAACGAAGCCGGGCGGAACGGCATCTCCCCTTTTTGATCGCCGTTCGGCCGAAGTGTGTACGCCGCCGAACGACGTCGCTGCCTGCATCAAGGCGCAGTTGTTGATGAAATCCTCGGCCTTGTCCTCCGAGGCGAGCACGAACGAGATGAGAAAGCCGAAGCGCTCCATCTGGGCGCGGGCAAGATTGTGCGATGGATCGCTCTCCAGTCCCGGAAAGCGCAAGCCGCTGATCGCGCGATGGTTTTTCAGCCGTCGCGCTATCATTTCGGCGGAAGCGCACATGCGGTCGAAGCGCACGTCCAGCGTTTCGAGGCCGCGATGCACCAGCCATGCCTCGAACGGCCCGGGGATAGCGCCCGACGTCTCGCGCCAGTCGGTCACCCTCGAGATAATGTCCGCGTCGCGGCTGGCGACATGGCCGAACAGCACATCGGAATGGCCGTTTGGTGCCTTGGTATCGGCGGCAATGACGATATCTGCGCCGAGATCGAGCGGGCGCTGGCCGAAAGGCGTCATCGTCGTGTTGTCGACCACAAGCACCGCACCCGCTCTATGCACGGCCTCGGCGACGGCTGCGATGTCGCATATGTCCAGTCCTGGGTTGGCGGGCGTTTCGACGAAGGCAAGCCGGTATCCGTCGAAGCCGCCGTCGAGGAAGTTCGACGTCGGCCGGACATCGTAAGCGACGCCGAAGGACTTCAGGAAGCGCTCTGCCAGCGCTCTCGTCGTGTGATAGCCGTCGGACGGCAGCAGGATACGGTCGCCGGCTTTGAGCAGGCCGAAAAATACCGCCGAGATGGCAGCCATCCCCGAGGGAAAGGCGACGCATGGGGCGTCTTCCAGATGCGCCAGCATGTGCTCGACCGCATCCCAGGTCGGATTGCTGAAGCGGCCATATTGATCGAAGCCGGTGGCGTCGCCGGGCGCATGAAAGATGGCGGCCATCGTCAGGGGCAAGGGGATCGGGTCGCCCTTGGCCAGCCCGCCGCGGCGCAGATGGGGAAGTGCCGCGGCGCGTGACTTGGCTGTTTCGGACATGATTTCAAACCTCGTTACTGACCGGAAAAGGAGATGCCGAGGCTATGCGCGGCAGCGATCCGCAGCAAGTCGGCTCCGGTTGGGCCACACGGCTCTAAACGCTTCGTTAGGCTTAATAGACGATAAAGACCGGAGTGCCGTCAAAGCTGCTCTCCCCAGTCGTGGCAGGCGCGTTTTGAAGACTGTTCCCGTTGACGCCCATAACACCCCATGATATCCCATTCCGATACTCAAGCCTTCGTTCCGTGTCAGGGTGAAGCGTACGCCAATCGGGCAGCCGCGGCGGCTGCGCGTTTGCCTGCGTTCGCCCGATATAACGAAGCGGGTTTTGGACGCCGACCGGGCTGGGGCGGCGCGGACAGGAAGATGCAGAGGGGTGCGGCGGCGCAAGCGGCCGTAACGCGTAATGGACCGGTTTCTGTCGAACGCGGTGAACAGGATCGATGCGAAGGGACGGGTGTCCGTGCCGGCGCATTTCCGTGCCGTTGTGCAGAAACGCGGCTATTCGGAACTTTATGCGCTACGCTGCCTGGATCGCCCGGCGATGGATGTCGGTGGGCTCGACCTGCTCGATCGCTACGAGCAGCGTATCGCCCAGGAAGACCCGTTCCTGCAGACGGCGGACGACATGTCGTTCTTCTGCCATGGCGATGGAACGTTTCTGAAGCTCGACCAGGACGGCCGTATCACGATGAGCGATTTCATTCGCGAGCATACCGGCATTTCAGCGGAAGTGGCCTTCGTTGGCCGCGGCAATTTCTTTCAGATCTGGGAGCCGGGACGGCTCAGCGCCTATGGGACGGAAGCACGCGCCCGGCTTTTGCAGCTTCGGCAGGGGACGAAGCCCGGGGAGCGGCCGGAATGATGGCGGGCGACGGCGATGAAGTTCATGCCGCTGGCGGACCAGCCCGCCACATTCCGGTCCTCCTTGCCGAAGTTCTGGAGGCGTTGGCCCCGACAAAAGGCGAGATGATCGTCGACGGCACGTTCGGTGCCGGCGGCTACACCAAGGCCATTCTGGCAAGCGGAGCCTCGGTCGTCGCCATCGACCGCGATCCGGATGCGATCGCGGCGGGGCGGGCCCTTGAACAGCAGTCCGGCGGCAAGCTCAGGCTTGTCCAGGCACCGTTCTCGACGCTCGACGAGCAGGTTGAAAGCGCCGATGGCGTCGTGCTCGACATCGGCATCTCCTCCATGCAGATCGACCAGCCGGAGCGCGGCTTTTCGTTCCGGGCCGATGGACCGCTCGACATGCGCATGGCGCAGGCGGGCCTGAGCGCCGCCGACGTCGTCAACACCTTCAAGGTGGGCGATCTTGCCCGCATCTTCGGTTTTCTCGGCGAGGAACGCCATGCCGGGCGCATCGCCCGCATGATCGAGAGCCGTCGCGAAAAACGCCCCTTCGAGCGCACGCTCGACCTTGCCGATGCCATTGAGACGCATATCGGTCGCGCGCCGAAAGACAAGATCCATCCGGCCACCCGCGTTTTCCAGGCGCTGCGCATCTTCGTCAATGACGAACTCGGCGAACTGGCCAAGGCACTGTTTGCCGCCGAGCGCGTCCTGAAACCGGGCGGGCGGCTTGCCGTGGTGACCTTCCATTCCCTCGAGGACCGCATCGTCAAGCGCTTCATCGCCGACAGAGCCGATTCAGCGACCGGATCGCGGCATCTGCCCGAGGCGCGGGCGCGCACCGCCACCTTCACCAAGAAGGGCGGCGGCGTGACGCCTGGCGATGCCGAGATATCGGCAAATCCGCGGGCGCGCTCGGCAAGGCTGCGCGCTGCGATCCGTACAGAGGCGCCGGCGCGTGCCGGCGATTTTTCGATCTTCGGCCTGCCAAAACTGCCTGGCCCAAAGCTTCCCGGCGCCGATCGACCGGGAGAGAGGTGAGCACGTGTTTCGTACCAGCGACATAGTCCTGATCGCCGTCATGGTTTCGGCGGCTGCCCTGACCTACAAGACCAAGCGCGAGGCCGAGGAGCAACTGGCGGCAGTGCACAAGATCCAGGCGCAGATCCGTTATGAGGAGGACACGATCGACCTGCTCAAGGCGGACTGGAGCCTGCTTACCCAGCCGTCGCGCCTGCAGAAGCTCACCGAAATCTACAAATCGCAACTCGGACTCGAGCCGGTCAATGCGCGCCAGATCGTCGGGCTGGACGATCTGCCGGCGAAACCCGTCAACATCGAGGACCTTTCATCGCAGCGGCTGGGCGGCATGGCCGATATCGGCGGCAAAGATCCCGTGGTGACCGGAGGCATCGTCCAATGATCACCGGATTTCCAATGGCCGCCAGATTTCCAAAGATTGGCAGGCTGCTGAAGCGCGGTTCGAAGCCCGGCGCAGGCGGATCGATCGTGGTCGAAGGTGCCCGCAAGGCGACCGGTGGCAAGGGCAGGACCCGCATCGTCATGACCATGGCGGTGTTCTTCGGCATCTATTCGACCATTGCCGGGCGGCTGGTCTATCTGGGTTTCCAGAATCCCGACCTGTCGGGCGGGCCGCAGAGCCGGGTGACGGCATCGCGACCCGACATCGTCGACCGTAACGGCGAAGTGCTGGCGACCGACATCAAGACCGCGTCGCTGTTTGCTGAGCCGCGCCGCATCGTCGATGCCGACGAGGCGATCGAAAAGCTGTCGACGGTGCTTCCCGAGATCGACTACGAGCAGACATATAACAAGCTGAAGAGCGGCGCCGGGTTCGTCTGGCTGCAGCGGCAACTGACACCGAAGCAGCAGGCCGACATCATGCAACTCGGCATCCCCGGATTCGGCTTTCGCACCGAAAAGCGCCGGTTCTATCCGGCCGGCGAAACCTCGTCCTACATTGTCGGCCTCACCAACATCGACAATCAGGGCATCTCCGGCATGGAGAAATACATCGACGAACAGGGCTTGAGCGATCTTCAGGCGTCGGGCCTGGCGGTGGCCAAGGATTTGAAGCCGGTGCAGCTCTCGATCGACCTGCGCGTCCAGCATATCGTGCGCGACGAGGTCGCCACCGGCATGGAAAAGTACCACGCCATCGCGGCGGGCGCCGTTGTGCTCAACGTCAAGACCGGCGAGGTGCTGGCGATGGCGTCGGTTCCGGATTTCGATCCGAACAACCCCTATAACGCGCAGGACAAGGACCGGCTCAACCGTATGTCGGCCGGCCTCTATGAAATGGGGTCGACCTTCAAGAGCTTCACCACCGCCATGGCGCTCGATTCCGGCAAGATAACGCTGCAAAGCCGTTTCGACGCGTCGCGCCCGATCAGGATCGGCCATCAAACCATCCATGATTTCCATGGCAAGGGCCGGGTACTGTCGGTGCCGGAAGTGTTCATCTACTCCTCCAATATCGGCTCTGCCAAGGAAGCCGAAGCGGTTGGCATCGACGGACACCGCGAATTCCTGCATCGCCTGGGAATCCTCGAGAAGATGCAGACCGAACTGCCGGAAGTCGCTCGGCCGACCGAGCCCAAGGTCTGGAAGCAGGTCAATTCGATCACCATCGCCTTCGGCCACGGTGTGTCGACGACGCCGCTGCAGACAGCGGTCGGCTGCGCCGCGCTGATGAATGGCGGCTATCTGATGGACCCGACCTTCCTGCCGCGCACGCAGGAGCAGGCGATGGCGGTGGCCAAGAAAGTGGTCAGCGACAAGACGGTCGAGGGCATGCGCTATCTCTATGCACTCAATGCTGAAAAGGGATCCGGCCGCAATGCACGGGTGCCAGGATACCGGGTGGGCGGCAAGACGGGAACGGCGGAGAAGGTCGTCAACGGCCGTTACTCGAAGGAAAAGAATTTCAACGCCTTCGTTGCGGCTTTCCCGATGGACGATCCGCAATACATAGTGCTTACGATCGCCGACGAACCGAAGCCGGAAAAGCCCGGCATGGGTGCTACGGCCGCCTCGAACGCGGGCATCATGGCTGCAAACATCATCCGACGTGCGGCTTCCATGCTTGGCGTGAAGCCAGATTTCAGCCATGAAAATGGTGCAACGCTGGTTTCCTATCAGTGATTCTTGGGGCGCGCCGGCAACTGCGCGCTATTTTGTTGCGATGAACGGGGTTCGATGAAGCTGAAAAATCTAGCCGGTATCCTGCCTGTCGAGGGGACAGCTTCCTTCGACATGGAGGCTACAGGGATTTCGTCGGATTCCCGCCAGGTAACACGGGGCGTCGTCTTTTTCGCGCTCACCGGCTCCAAGGCGGATGGCGCAGCCTACGCAGCCGATGCCGCGAGCCGAGGCGCTGCAGCGATCGTGGTCGGCAAGGGCAGTGCCGTCGTCGGGCTGCCAGTCCCGGTTCTTGTCGTAGACGATCCGCGCCTTGCACTGGCCCTGAGTGCTGCACGTTTTTTCGGTATGCAACCGCAAACCATGGTCGCGGTGACCGGAACCAGCGGCAAGACCTCGGTCGCCGCATTCACCCGGCAGATATGGGAGCAGGCGGGTTTCGCCGCCGCCTCGATTGGCACGACCGGCGTGGTGGCGCCGGGCTGCAACGAATATGGCTCGCTGACCACGCCGGATCCGGTGGCACTGCACAGGCTGCTCAAGGAGCTGGCGGAGGCCGGCGTCACCCACGCCTCGATGGAAGCGTCCAGCCATGGCCTCGACCAGCGCCGGCTCGACGGCGTCAAGCTTGCGGCCGGCGGCTTCACCAATCTCGGCCGCGACCATATGGACTATCATCCGACGGTCGAGGACTATCATCGCGCCAAATTGCGTCTGTTCGACGCGCTGCTGCCGAAGGGCGCGCCGGCGGTCATCTTTGCCGACGACCCGTGGTCGGAGCCGACGATCAAGGCGGCGCGGGCAGGGGGACTGAATGTGCTGACGGTCGGCCGCCACGGCGATTTCCTGCGGCTGAAGCGGGTCGAGCACGAGCGCCACCGCCAGCGCGCCGAGGTCGAAGCGGACGGCGTTCTCCATGAAGTCGACTTGCCGCTGGCCGGCGACTTCCAGATTGCAAATGCGCTGGTGTCGGCCGGCCTCGCCATTTCGACTGGAACATCTGTTGCCAAGGCGTTAATGGCGCTGGAGAAATTGAAGGGCGCGCCGGGACGGCTCGACCTTGTCGGGACAGCCGCCAACGGCGCGCCCGTCTATGTCGACTACGCTCATAAGCCGGATGCGCTGGAAAACGTGCTGGCTTCGGTGCGCCCCTTTACCACCGGCCGCGTCATCGTCGTATTCGGTTGCGGCGGCGACCGCGATCGGGGCAAGCGGCCGATCATGGGCGAGATCGCCACAAGGCTGGCCGACGTCGTCATCGTCACCGACGACAATCCCCGCTCGGAAGTACCCGAGACGATCCGCGCCGCGATCCTGGAGGCCGCACCTGGCGCCATCGAGATCGGCGACCGGCGCAAGGCCATCCACGAGGCGGTCGGGATGCTTCACGCTGGCGACACGCTGATCGTGGCCGGCAAGGGCCATGAGGAAGGCCAGACCATCGGCACCGAGACGCTGCATTTTTCCGATCATGAAGAAGTTCGCTCGGCGCTGCGGGAGCAAGCAGCGTGAGTTATCTGTGGACCTCCGAGGCGCTGGTTGCCGCCATGGATGGCCGGCCGCTCGGTCCGATGCCTGAAGGCATCGCCGGCATTTCCATCGACAGCCGCAGCCTGCAGCCGGGAGACGCTTTCTTCGCCATCAAGGGCGAGGCTATGGACGGCCATGATTTCGTCACCGCCGCCATCAAGGCGGGTGCCGGCGTGCTGATCGTCGCCGAGGGCAAGCTGCCGTCGCTGGGGCGGCTGACGGCACCGATGATCGTCGTGGAGGACGTGCTTGTCGCTCTGGAAAAGCTCGGCGTTGCCGCGCGCGCACGCTCAAAGGCCAGGGTGATTGCCGTGACCGGGTCGGCGGGCAAGACCACCACCAAGGAAGCACTGCGCCACGCTCTCTCCGCGGTCGGTACGGTGCATGCATCGGCCCAGTCGTTCAACAATCACTGGGGGGTGCCGCTGACGCTGGCGCGCATGCCGCAGGGTTTCGACTATGCCGTCTTCGAGATCGGCATGAACCATCCGGACGAGATCCGGCCGCTGGTCAAGATGGTCCGGCCGCATGTCGCCATCGTAACGTTGATCGCGGCGGCTCACCTCGGCTTCTTCCGCAACCTGGACGAGATCGCCAAGGCCAAGGCAGAGGTTTTCGAGGGACTGGAGCCCGGTGGCGCCGCCCTTCTCAACCGCGACGATGCGCGCTGGAAGCTGCTGGAGAAGATGGCCAAAGAGGCCGGCGTCGAGCATGTCTACGGGTTCGGCGAGAATGCCCGGGCGACCTTCAAACTGATCAAATGCGAGCTCAATGCCGATCACTCGGTCATCACCGCCAAGATTGGCGGGCACGAGATTGTCGCCAGGATCGGCGCGCCGGGCCGCCATATGGTGCAGAACGTGCTCGCGGTGCTTGGTGCCGCGCATCTGGTCGGCGCCGACGTCACCAGAGTTGCGCAGGCGCTGGCCGATCTTTCGCCCGAACGCGGACGCGGCAAGCGCTATGTGTTGCGTCACCCCAACGGGCCGATCACGCTGATCGACGAGAGCTACAACGCCAATCCGGCGTCGATGAGCGCTGCAATGGCACTGCTCAACACGACGCCGGTGTCGGGCGAAGGCAGGCGCATTGCCGTGCTCGGCGATATGCTCGAGCTCGGCAGCCATTCGGCGAAATTGCATGCCGCGCTTGCCGGTCTGATCGTCGGCACCGACACGCGCACGGTCTTTCTCGGCGGCCCGGAGATGCGGGCGCTGGCCGACGTTTTGCCCGGCGAGATCAGGACGGAGTACCGCGCCGGTGCGGAAGATCTGAAACCGGTTCTTCTATCGGAATTGAAGCCCGGCGACGTGGTTATGATCAAATCGTCGAAGGGCATAGGCTTTTCAAAGCTGGTCGAGGCGTTGCTCGGCAAGTTTCCGGCGGAAGCCACAACCAGCAGACAGACCTAGGATCGGTCCGGGGGACGCAAGCGCATGCTAACACTGCTCGTCGAATTTGCGGACAAGATCTCGGTCTTCAACGTCTTCCGCTACATAACCTTCCGCACCGGCGGAGCGCTGATCACAGCGGCGCTGATCGTGTTCATCTTCGGACCGACCATCATCAATTCGCTGCGGCTGCGGCAAGGCAAGGGCCAGCCGATCCGTGCCGACGGGCCGCAGACGCATTTCAAGAAGGCGGGAACGCCGACAATGGGCGGACTGATGATCCTGTCCGGCATCGTCGGTTCGTCCCTGCTGTGGGCGAACCTGTCGAGCATCTACGTCTGGGTGGTCCTGCTGGTGACGCTGGGATTCGGCTCGATCGGCTTTTACGACGATTATCTCAAAGTAACCAAGCAATCGCATCTCGGCTTTTCCGGCAAGGCGCGGCTGGGGCTCGAATTCGTCATCGCCGGCATCGCCGCCTGGGTGATCATGCATAACGGCCAGGCGCCGTTCTCGTCATCGTTGACATTCCCTTTCGCCAAGGAGTTTCTCGTCAATCTCGGCTGGTTCTTCATCCCGTTCTCGTGCTTCGTCATCGTCGGCGCCGGCAATGCGGTGAACCTGACCGACGGTCTCGACGGGCTGGCGATCGTGCCGATCATGATCGCCGCCGCATCCTTCGGCGTCATCGCCTATCTCTCCGGCAACGCGGTGTTCGCCGAATATCTGCAGATCCATTTCGTGCCCGGCACCGGTGAACTTGCGGTGGTCCTTGGAGCGGTGATCGGCGCCGGGCTTGGCTTCCTCTGGTTCAATGCGCCGCCGGCGGCGATCTTCATGGGCGACACCGGCTCGCTGGCGCTGGGTGGGCTGATCGGCACGGTCGCGGTGGCGACCAAGCACGAGATCGTGCTGGTCATCGTCGGCGGCCTGTTCGTCGTCGAGATATTCTCGGTCATCATCCAGGTCGGCTACTTCAAGATGACCGGCAAGCGCGTCTTCCTGATGGCGCCGATCCACCATCATTTCGAAAAGCTCGGCTGGACCGAAAGCCAGGTGGTGATCCGCTTCTGGATCATCGCCGTCATCCTGGCGCTGGTCGGCCTGTCGACCCTGAAGCTCAGATAGGAGGCCGCTTGATCCCCGCCGCATCCTTTTCAGGCAAGCGCGTTTCGCTCTTCGGGCTCGGTGGCTCGGGGATTGCCACGGCGCGCGCGCTGATCGAGGGCGGCGCGGATGTGCTGGCGTGGGACGACAATCCCGACAGCGTCGCCAAGGCCGGCGCGGTCGGCATCACGACAGCGGACCTGCGTGGTGCGGACTGGGCGAGGTTTTCCGCCTTCGTGCTGTCGCCCGGCGTGCCGCTGACGCATCCCAAGCCGCACTGGACCGTCGAGTTGGCGCGGGGCTCAGGCGTGGAGATCATCGGCGACATCGAGCTTTTCTGCCGCGAGCGGATGCTGCTGGCACCGGCAGCACCTTTCATTGCCATTACCGGCACCAACGGCAAGTCGACGACCACGGCACTGACGGCGCACATCCTAAAATCGGCTGGGCGCGACACGCAGATGGGCGGCAATATCGGCCGCGCGGTGATGACGCTCGATCCGCCGCAGCCTGAACGGCACTATGTGGTTGAGTGCTCTTCCTACCAGATCGATCTTGCCCCTTCGATCAATCCGACGGCCGGTGTGCTGCTCAACCTGACGCCGGACCATCTCGACCGCCATGGCACGATGCAACACTACGCCTCGATCAAGGAGCGGCTGGTGGCCGGCAGCGAGACGGCAATCATCGGTGTCGACGATTCCTGGTGCGCCCAGATCGCCGATCGGCTGGAGCGGGCCGGCCGGCAGGTCATCCGCATCTCCAAGCGCCTGCCGCTGACCGACGGTTATTTCGCTGACGGCACCAACTTAATGGAAGCCGTGCACGGCCGCTACAGCCGTGTCGCCTTCCTCGAAGGCATCGGCTCGTTGCGCGGCCAGCACAATGCGCAGAACGCGCTGGCCGCCGCCGCCGCCTGCCTCAAGGTCGGGCTCGAGCTCGGCGAGATCCAATCCGGACTTGAGAGTTTCCCTGGGCTGGCGCACCGCATGGAGCAGGTCGGCCGCAAAGGGCATGTGCTGTTCGTCAACGATTCCAAGGCGACCAATGCCGATGCCGCTGCACCGGCGCTGTCGAGCTTTGCGCGTATCTACTGGATTGCCGGCGGCCTGCCGAAAGAGGGCGGCATCGAGCCGTTACGCGGCTTCTTCCCGCGCATCGCCAAGGCCTATCTGATCGGCGAAGCCGCACCGGCCTTTTCGGCGACGCTGGGCGAAGCGGTGCCCTACGAGATATCAGGCACGTTGGCGGCGGCAGTCGAACACGCCGCCCGCGATGCGGCCAGGGATAGTAGCGGCGAGGCAGTGGTGCTGCTGTCGCCGGCCTGCGCCAGTTTCGACCAGTTCAAGAATTTCGAAGTGCGCGGTGAGGCGTTCAGGCAAGCCGCAACCGCCATTGATGGCGTGAAGCCCATCGGAGGGACACGATAATGCAAAGCCGTCTCGACAAAAGCCCTGTGGCGACCTGGTGGTGGACGATCGATCGCTGGTTCCTGGCGGCGTTCCTGTCGCTGATGGGGCTCGGCATCGTTTTGTCCTTCGCCGCAAGCCCGGCGGTGGCCGAGCGCATCGGGCTAGACAGTTTCCACTTCGCGACACGCCAGATTATCTTCACCATTCCGGCGCTTGGGGTAATGCTGGCCGTCTCGTTCCTTGAATCCAGGCAGATCCGGCGCATGGCGCTGGTCATGTTGTGCATCATGCTGTTTCTGATGGTGGCGGTGCTCTATATCGGCGTCGAGGTGAAGGGCGCGCGGCGCTGGGTGTCGCTAGCCGGCCTGTCGATCCAGCCGTCCGAGTTCCTGAAACCGGCCTTCGTCATCATCTGCGCCTGGTTGTTCGCCGAGCACAAGCGCCAGCCCGACATTCCGGGCAATTTGTTCGCCATGTTGCTGCTTGCACTGGTCATCTCGCTGCTGGTGGCGCAGCCTGACCTTGGGCAGACCATGCTGGTGCTCGGCACCTGGGGGGTGATGTTCTTCATGGCCGGATTGCCGTGGCTGTGGATCGTCGCGCTGGGTGCTGCAGGCGTCGGCGGCGTGTTCGCCGCCTATGCAGTGTTCCCGCACGTTGCCGGCCGTATCGACCGCTTCATGACCGGCGAGGGCGACACGTTCCAGGTCGACATGGGCCGCGAGGCGCTGATCAATGGCGGCTGGTTCGGCGTCGGGCCGGGCGAGGGTACCGTCAAGCGGGTCATCCCCGACAGCCACGCCGACTTCGTCTTCTCTGTCGCCGGCGAGGAATTCGGGCTGATCATGTGTTTCTTCATCATGTCCATCTTCGGCTTCATCGTGCTGCGCGGTCTCAACACGGCGCTCAGGGAGCAGGACGATTTCACCCGCTACGCGGTTGGCGGCCTGGTCACGGTCTTCGGCCTGCAGTCGGTCATCAACATGGCCGTCAATCTGCAGCTGATGCCGGCCAAGGGAATGACGCTGCCGTTCATCTCCTACGGCGGCTCTTCGCAGATCGCGATCGCCATCTCGATGGGCATGGTGCTGGCGCTGACGCGCAAGCGCCCGGAAAAGCGCAAGCAGCTGGGCTTCATGCCGTCGCCGCGTGCGATGCCGGCGGAGTGAGATGGCGAAGGGGGTCATCCTTCTGGCGGCAGGCGGAACCGGCGGACATCTGTTCCCGGCCGAGGCGCTGGCACATGAGCTCAAGACGCGCGGCTGGGCGGTACATCTGGCCACCGACGACCGCGCCGAGCGCTATGCCGGCAGGTTCCCCGGCGACGGCGTCCACGCTATCGCCTCCGCTACCTTCGGGTCGAGAAATCCGCTGACTGTCGCGCGGACCTTCTGGACCCTGTGGCGTGGATTCCGCCAGTCGTCCGCCCTGATCGCCCGGCTGAGGCCGAATGCGGTGGTGGGCTTCGGCGGCTATCCGACGCTGCCGCCGCTGTTCGCGGCGACGCGACGCGGTGCGCCAACGCTGATCCATGAGCAGAACGCGGTAATGGGCCGCGCCAACAAGGCGCTCGCGCCGCGGGTGACGGCGATTGCGGGGGGCTTCCTCAAGGCCTCCGGTCCCTTCTCGGCCAAGATCGTGGAGACTGGCAATCCGGTCCGGCAGGCGGTGCTCGACGTGGCCGGCAGGCCCTATGCCGTGCCCGAGCCCGGCGGACCGCTGCGGCTGCTCGTCTTCGGCGGCAGCCAGGGCGCGCGCTATTTTTCCGACACTGTGCCTGAGGCGGTGGCGGCGATGCCCAGCGCAATGCGCTCGCGGCTGAGCATCGTGCAGCAGGCACGCGGCGAGGACGAGGCGCGGGTGAGAGAGCACTACCGCGCTCTCGGCATCGAGGCCGAGGTCGCGTCGTTCTTCTCCGATCTGCCGGCGCGCATGGCCGCCGCGCATCTCGTCGTCTCACGCTCGGGCGCGTCGACGGTGCTCGAGCTTTCGGTGATCGGCCGGCCGGCCATCCTCGTGCCTCTTCCGCATGCCCTCGACGACGATCAAGGCCACAATGCACAGATCCTCGTCAATGCGGGGGGCGCGGTGATGCGGCGCCAGCCCGGCCTCGACGCGGCGGCGCTCGCAGGCGAGATCGTGGAGTTGCTGGGCGACGGCGACAGGCTCGCCGCCATGGCCTCGGCGGCCCGCTCGGTGCGAAGACCCGACGCGGCGCGGTTGCTCGCCGATCTGACAGAGGCTATTGCGTCCAGGAAATCCGTTTCGGAATTCAGGAAGGAGACGCACGCATGAAGATGCCACAGACGATCGGCCTCGTGCATTTCATCGGCATTGGCGGCATCGGCATGAGCGGCATCGCCGAGGTGCTGCACAATCTCGGCTACAAGGTGCAGGGATCCGATCAGGCTGACAGCGCCAATGTGCAGCGGCTGCGCGACAAGGGCATCGAATGCTTCGTCGGCCATCAGGCCGAAAACCTCGGCGAGGCCGAAGTGGTCGTCGTCTCCACCGCAATCAAGAAATCCAACCCGGAGCTGAAGGCGGCGAGAGAGAAGTTGCTGCCGATCGTGCGGCGCGCCGAAATGCTGGCCGAGCTGATGCGCTTCCGGCAGGCGGTCGCGATCGGCGGCACGCATGGCAAGACGACGACGACTTCGATGGTGGCGACGCTACTCGAAGCCGGCGGGCTCGACCCGACGGTAATCAATGGCGGCATCATCAATGCCTATGGCACCAATGCCCGCATGGGAGACGGCGAATGGATGGTGGTCGAGGCCGACGAGAGCGACGGCACCTTCCTCAAGCTGCCGGCCGAGATTGCCGTCGTCACCAATATCGACCCCGAGCACCTCGACCATTACGGCTCCTTCGACAAAGTGCGCGAAGCGTTTCGTCAGTTCGTCGAGAATGTGCCGTTCTACGGCTTTGGTGTGATGTGCACCGACCATCCCGAGGTGCAGGCGCTGGTCGCCCGCATCGAGGACCGGCGCGTCATCACCTATGGCGAAAATGCGCAGGCCGACGTGCGCTTCACCAATCACCGCATGGACGGCCCGACCTCGGAATTCGACGTGGTGATCCGCGACCGCAAGACGCACGGCCAGATAACGATATCAGGCCTGCGGCTGCCCATGCCCGGGCGCCACAATGTCTCCAACGCGACGGCGGCGATTGCCGTCGCGCATGAGCTCGGCCTTTCGGCTGAGGCAATCAAGAAGGGCCTGTCGTCTTTCGCGGGCGTCAAGCGGCGCTTCACCCATACCGGTTCGTGGAACGGTGTCGATGTGTTCGACGATTACGGTCATCATCCGGTCGAGATCACGGCGGTACTGAAAGCTGCGCGCAGCGCTACCAAGGGTCGCATCATCGCCGTTACACAACCGCATCGCTTCACCCGGCTGCGCGATCTGTTCGACGAGTTTTCCGTCTGCTTCAACGACGCCGATACGGTAATGGTGGCGCCCGTCTATGCGGCCGGCGAGGAACCGATCGACGGCGTCACGTCCGACGCACTGGTGTCGCGCATCCGCTCCGGCGGCCATCGCGACGCACGCTACATCGAAGGTCCGGCGGCGATTGCGCCGATCGTGCGCGAGGTGGCGAAGCCGGGCGATTTCGTCGTCTTCCTCGGCGCCGGCAACATCACCCAATGGGCCTATGCGCTGCCCAAGGAACTCGGCGGGACCATCTCATGATGCGCGGCCAGGCGTTGATCGAGAAGCTTGGCGACCGGCTTGCCGGACTGCGCGGCCGCATCACGCCCAATGCCGAGATGGACAAGATCACCTGGTTTCGAGCCGGCGGGCTCGCGGACGCATTGTTCCAGCCGGCCGACGAGGACGATCTTGCCACGTTCCTGAAGGCGGTGCCGGAGGAAATTCCGCTGACCATCGTCGGCGTCGGCTCGAACCTGCTTGTCCGTGACGGCGGCATTGCGGGCTTTGTCATCCGGCTTTCGGCCAAAGGCTTTGGCGAGACCGAAGTAATTGCGCCGACCACGATCAAGGCGGGCGCCGCGACACCCGACAAGCGCCTTGCGGCCGTTGCCTACGAGGCAGGCATCGGTGGCTTTCATTTCTACCACGGCATTCCCGGCGCCATTGGCGGAGCGCTGAGGATGAACGCCGGCGCCAATGGCGTCGAGACGCGCGAGCGCGTGGTCGAGGTGCGGGCACTCGACCGCAAGGGCAATGTTCATACGCTGAGCAATGCCGATATGGGCTATGCCTATCGCCATTCAGCGGCGCCGTCCGGGCTGATCTTCACGTCGGCGCTGCTCGAAGGCATTCCTGAGGACAAGGCGGCGATCAAGGCCGCGATGGATGCTGTCCAGAACCATCGCGAGACCGTGCAGCCGATCCGCGAAAAGACCGGTGGCTCTACCTTCAAGAATCCTGAGGGCACCTCGGCCTGGAAGGAGATCGACAAGGCCGGCTGCCGCGGCCTGATGGTTGGTGGGGCGCAGATGTCGCCGATGCATTGCAACTTCATGATCAACACCGGAACCGCCACGGGCTACGAGCTTGAATATCTCGGTGAGACGGTGCGTGCGCGCGTGCTCGAAAGATCAGGCATCCGGCTGCAGTGGGAGATCAAGCGCATCGGTAATTTTCGGCCGGGCCATGCCGTCCAGGAATTTCTCGGGCAGTTGCTTTAGGCAAGCTGACCCGCCGTTGCCTTTCGGACTCATGAATTCACATTTTGCTGCCGTTTTTGCGGAAAGTGAATCCATCGGAATCGTAAGCACTTGCCAGCGAATCAACTCTCTGATTCTCTGCCCTGAAGCGTTTCCTGATTTGAGTCGTTTCGACGCGTTACTCGCGTTTCCGTCTGGGGGGCAACCTGCCGGGAGACTCGGACTCAATGTTGCGGAAACACGGGAGCAAAGCTGCTCGGCGTATTTGAGTGCGCGCGATGCTTTTCGGGCCATGCATGATGGTGCAGGCCTGCTGTGAGAGGAAATGACGGGGAATGACAAGCAAGCACGTGGCCGTCCTTCTGGGGGGATTCTCGTCCGAGCGGCCCGTATCCCTGTCGTCGGGCAAAGCCTGCGCCGATACGCTGGAGGGGGAGGGCTACCAGGTCACCCGCGTCGACGTCTCGCGTGACATCGGCTCGGTGCTTGCCGAGCTCAAGCCTGACGTCGTCTTCAATGCGCTGCACGGCCCCTTCGGCGAGGACGGCACCATCCAGGGCATCCTCGAGTACCTCGCCATTCCGTACACCCATTCCGGCGTGCTTGCCTCGGCGCTTGCGATGAACAAGGAACAGGCCAAGAAGGTCGCGAAGGCGGCCGGCGTTCCGGTGGCGGAATCGAAGGTGGCCAATCGCTTCGCCATCCAGAACAAGCACCCGATGAAGCCGCCCTATGTAGTCAAGCCGGTCAACGAAGGATCGAGCTTCGGCGTCGTCATCGTGCATGAAGGCCAGTCGCATCCGCCGCAGATCATCGGCTCGTCCGAGTGGAGATATGGCGACGCGGTGATGGTCGAGCGTTATGTGCACGGGCGGGAATTGACGTGCGCGGTGATGGGCGATGTGGCGCTCGGTGTCTGCGAGATCATCCCGACCGGCCATTCCTTCTACGACTATGATTCAAAATACGTCGCGGGAGGATCAAAACACGAATGCCCGGCAAAACTTTCACCGAATATTTACCAAAAAATACAGACACTGACGCTCAAGGCTCACCAAGCTATCGGCTGTCGGGGCGTTTCCCGGTCGGACTTCCGTTATGACGATCGTCACTCCGAAAACGGCGAAATTGTCTGGCTCGAGGTCAACACCCAGCCGGGCATGACGCCGACGTCTTTGGTGCCGGAAATCGCCGCGCAAGCGGGACACTCGTTCGGCGATTTGTTGAGTTGGATGGTGGAGGACGCTTCGTGTCTGCGTTGAAGTGGGGACAGGGCAAGGGGAAGGGCGCTGCCGGGCCGGCGCTGTTCGGCATGCCGTTGTCGTTCGACCATTTCGTGCTGCCACGCCTGCTCCGCCGGCCGGTGCGCGTGCTGGCGCGCCTCGGCGAGGGCGACTTCGAAGCGCCGCCCTATTGCGCTGCCATGCTGTCGGCGGCACTGCTTGTTTCGAGCAGTGCCTATGGCGCCTATCTCGGCGGATATTCCGACGCCATCGTCCAGAGTGTTACCGCCCGCACCGGCTTTGCCGTCGACCAGGTCAAGGTCGTCGGCAACCGCGAAACGTCCGAGATCGATATTCTCGACAGGCTGGAACTCGACGGCTGGACCTCGCTGATCGGCTTCGATGCCGAAGCCGCGCGCGAACGCATCACCACGCTACCCTGGGTCGAAGCCGCGGCAGTGCGCAAGGTCTACCCGCATACGCTGGAAGTGCGCGTCGAGGAGCGCGAGCCGTTCGCGCTGTGGCAGCAAGGCAGCGCGCTTTCGGTCATCGAGAAATCCGGCACCGTCATTGCGCCGTTCTCCGGCGGCAAGCAGATATTGCTGCCGCTGATCATCGGCACCGGCGCACCGGCCAAAGCGCCGGATTTCCTGGCCAAGATCAAGAATTATCCGGAGCTCGCCGCGCGGATCAAGGGCTATATCCGCATCGGCGAACGGCGCTGGGATCTCAAGCTTGAAAACGGCATCACGATCAAGCTTCCCGAAGACGGTGAGGATCAGGCGATTGCCGACCTGGTCAGGATGGATCACGAGAACGGGCTTTTGACGCGCGACATCGCCGCCGTCGACATGCGCCTTTCCGATCGTCTGGTCGTCCAGTTGACGCCGGAAGCGGCGACACAGCGCCAAGCCGCGCTCGACGAAAAGCCCAAGATGCTGAAGCGCAAGCCGGAGACGAAGATATGAGCTGGCTTGGCGGCAATAGCGATGCCTCGTCGCGCCGGTCCGGCATCCTGACGGTGCTGGATGTCGGTTCCAGCAAGGTCTGCTGCGTGGTGGCCAAACTCAAGCCGCGCGACGATGGCAAGCTGCTGCGCGGACGCTCGCATCGCGTCCAGGTGATCGGCATCGGCCACCAGAAATCGCAAGGCGTGAAATCGGGCGTCGTCATCGATCTTGACCGTGCCGAGCACGCCATCCGTCTTGCCGTCGACGCCGCCGAACGCATGGCGGGACTGACGGTCGATTCGCTGATCGTCAACATGACTGCCGGCCGGCTGAAGAGCGAGGCTTTTTCGGCCACCATCAATCTCGGCGGCCATGAGGCCGACGAGGCCGACATCAAGCGCGTACTTGCCGCCGGCGCCAAGCAGGCGTTGCGGGCCGAGCGCGAGGTGATCCATTCGCTTCCCGTAGCCTTTTCGCTGGATGCCGAGCGCGGTGTGCGCGATCCGCGCGGCATGGTTGGCGACCAGCTTGGCGTCGACATGCACGTGCTGACAGGCGACGCAGCGCCCTTGCGCAATCTGGAGCTCTGCATCAACCGCTCGCATCTGTCGGTCGAACGCATGGTGGCGACGCCCTATGCCAGTGGGCTTGCTGCGCTGGTCGACGACGAGCTCGAAATGGGCGCGGCCTGCATCGACATGGGCGGCGGCACGACGACGATCTCGGTGTTTTCGGAAGGCAAGTTCGTCCATGGCGATGCCATCGCGATCGGCGGCAACCACGTCACGCTGGACATGGCCAAGGGCCTGTCGACCTCGCTCGATGCCGCCGAAAGGCTGAAAGTGATGCATGGCTCGGCGCTGCCTGGCAGTGCCGACGACCGCGACCTGGTTTCCATCCATCCGATCGGCGAGGACGGCGAGGTGCCGTTGCAGATCCCGCGCTCGGTGATGGCGCGCATCATCCGCGCCCGCATCGACGAGACGCTGGAATTGTTGCGCGACCGGCTGAACAAATCCGGCTACGGCAATGCCGTCGGCAAGCGCGTGGTGCTGACCGGCGGCGCCAGCCAGCTTGCCGGCCTGCCCGAAGCAGCACGCCGCATTCTCGGCCGCAATGTGCGCATCGGACGCCCGCTCGGCGTGGCAGGCTTGCCCGAGGCGGCCAAGGGGCCGGCTTTCTCGACCCCGGTCGGACTTCTGATCTATCCACAGATGGCGAGCTTCGAGAGCCGGCCGGCGAAGGGAATTTCCGGTCTCCGGATGACCGGAACAGGCGGAAAACTGCATCGAATGAGTCAGTGGTTGAGAGACAGTTTTTAATTTTGACGGGGACAGCCCCATAGGCGGCCGCGGCGGCGAAGCGGCGGGAAAGGCAAAGGACGAAGACAATGACCATCAATCTGCAGAAGCCGGACATCACCGAGCTCAAGCCGCGCATCACCGTGTTCGGTGTCGGCGGCGGCGGCGGCAATGCCGTCAACAACATGATCACCGCCGGCTTGCGCGGCGTTGAGTTCGTGGTGGCCAACACCGACGCGCAGGCACTGACGATGTCGAAGGCCGAGCGGCTGATCCAGCTCGGCGCGCATGTCACCGAGGGTCTTGGCGCCGGATCGCAGCCTGAAGTCGGGCGCGCGGCGGCGGAAGAGTGCATCGACGAGATCATCGATCATCTCTCCAACACGCATATGTGCTTCGTCACCGCCGGCATGGGCGGCGGCACCGGCACCGGGGCGGCCCCCGTGGTCGCGCGCGCTGCTCGCGAAAAGGGTATCCTCACCGTCGGCGTCGTCACCAAGCCGTTCCACTTCGAAGGCCAGCGCCGCATGAAGACGGCCGACATGGGTATCGAGGAACTGCAGAAATGCGTCGATACCCTGATCGTCATTCCCAATCAGAACCTGTTCCGGCTGGCCAATGACAAGACCACCTTCGCCGATGCCTTCGCCATGGCCGACCAGGTGCTCTATTCGGGCGTTGCCTGCATCACCGACCTGATGGTCAAGGAAGGCCTGATCAATCTCGACTTCGCCGACGTCCGCTCGGTCATGCGCGAAATGGGCAAGGCGATGATGGGAACCGGCGAGGCTTCGGGCGAGGGCCGCGCAATGGCCGCGGCGGAAGCTGCCATCGCCAATCCGCTGCTCGACGAGACCTCGATGAAGGGCGCCAAGGGCTTGCTGATTTCGATCACCGGCGGCCGCGACCTGACCCTGTTCGAAGTCGATGAGGCGGCAACCCGCATTCGCGAAGAGGTCGACCAGGATGCCAACATCATTCTGGGCGCCACTTTCGACGAGGAACTCGAAGGCGTTATCCGCGTGTCAGTGGTCGCCACCGGCATCGACAAATCGGCGGCCGAAATCGCTGCCGCGCCGATCGCCATCCGCACGGCTCCGCCGAAGCCGGTCAGCCGCCCGGCGGCCCAGGTCACGGAAATGCGCCCGGCGCCTGTCCAGCAACCGATCTATGAACCACGTGCTGCCGACCCGGTCGCCGAGGCCATTCAGCTCGCCGAGGCGAATGCGGCAGCGATGGCGCAGGCCCGCCCGGCACCGGTCGCCCATGCGGAAGACTTCCGTCCGCAGAGCAAGATTTTCCAGGCGCCTCCCGCTCAGCCGCAGCCGATGATGCAGCCAGCGGTTCAGCAAGCGATGCAGCCCGCTCCGCATCGTGAAATGCCGCAGCCGGTTGCCGCGGCACCCCAGCGCATGCCGCGGGTCGAGGATTTCCCGCCGCAGGTGAAGGCCGAAGTGGAAGCCAAGGCCCGCCCCGCCGACCACGAGAACAGCGGCCCGATGGGCTTGCTCAAGCGCCTGACCAACGGCTTGACCCGCCGCGAAGAGGAGCCTGCAAGACTGCAGCCGGCGCAGCCTCGCGAACCGAAACTGCGCCAGGCGCCGGCCGAAGTGCGCCGCCTAGCCAGCCAGGATCCGCAACTTTACGCGCCGCGCCGCGGCCAGCTGGACGAGCAGGGCCGCCTGACGCCGCAGAGCCGGGCTGTCCAGGAAGACGATCAGTTGGAGATTCCCGCCTTTCTGCGCCGACAGGCCAATTGATCTGTTAACGGTTCGTAACAGTTGTTAACAGGCGAGCAGGAGACTGTTCGCCTGTCAACGTTAAAAACGATTTCAGAACAAGGACTTATGAGGCGTTCCCTCCCGGGACCGCAGTTACAAAGAGTAAGAAACCGTGATTTGGAGTCTCCCTGCGGGATCATTATCTTCGCCACCGACCAAAGTCGGTTTGCTGGGAGTCTCGGGGAAGTGGCCCTGCCTGCCGATCAATCAAGAGCCGCGCCCTCAGGGCAAACGAAGCGGACCTAGGCAGTACGGGCTATGGGGATTGTTTTGCACGACTATCAGACGACACTTAAATCGCGCGCGACGCTGACTGGCATCGGCGTTCACAGTGGCAATCCGGTCACCGTCCATTTCCTGCCGGCGGATGCCGATACGGGTGTCGTCTTCCAGCTTTCGAATGCAAGCGGAAGCCACGAATTTCGCGCGCTCGTCTCCGAGGTCGGCGCCACCGATCTCTGCACCATGCTTGGCGATCCGCAAGGCGAGCACATTGCCACGGTCGAGCATCTGATGGCGACGCTTTTCGGGCTTGGAATCGACAATCTCGTCATCGAAATCGACGGCCATGAGGTGCCTATCCTCGACGGCAGCGCAGTGATGTTCGTCGAGGCCATTGACCAGGCAGGCATCGAAACGCTGCCGGTCAAGCGTCGCTACATCAGGGTGGTCAAGCCGGTTCGCATCGAGAACGGCGCCTGCTGGGCGGAGTTCAGGCCCTATGACGGCACGCGCTTCGAGATCGAGATCGATTTCGAAAGCCCGGCGATCGGGCGCCAGCTTTTTGCATCCGACATGAACGCCGACATTTTCCGCCGCGACGTCGCGCGGGCCCGCACTTTCGGTTTCATGAAGGACGTCGAGCGGCTGTGGGCGGCCGGCTATGCGCTCGGCTCGTCTTTGGAAAACTCCCTGGTGATCGGCGACGACAACCGCGTGATCAACATGGGAGGCCTGCGCTATCCCAACGAGTTCGCGCGCCACAAGACGATGGATGCGATGGGCGACCTGGCGCTCGCCGGTGCCCGGTTCATCGGCTGCTTCCGCTCCTATCGTGGCGGCCACAGGCTGAACGCAGCTGCGCTGCGCCGTCTCTTGTCCGACCGTTCGGCTTTCGAGATCGTTGAGACGACGCGCCGCGAGCGCGGGCGTACCGCCGAGATGAGCGCCGTCAACGCACCCCTCTACGCACCCTGGATGATCTGATTCTTAAGGTCTTGCGGCTCCCGTTGCGGTCAAGCTGTGTTGCATGGATGCATCACCGGCCGGCCAAATTACGCAGCTTTCCAGGTGGCGCCAAACCGCCACAAAAATGTGCGATTGGCCGGGGATAGCGTTGCCGGGCAAGGCAATTATGGTTTATGGCTGCTGCCGTCGACTGAAATGACGCCGAAAGGGCGGAATCCAAACATGTTTTTCAAGCGAGTTGGTCAATCGAAGGCGCTGCGGCGGGCTGTTTTCCTGGCGCTTTCGGTGGTCGTTCCATCGCTGTTTCTGTCGGCCTGCATGTCGTCCGAGAAGGACGTCGATCTGTCGACCTATGTCGATCAGACCGAGCCGGCCGACGTGCTCTACAATCAGGGTCTCGCCAATCTGAATGCCGGGCGACTGCAGGAGGCAAGCCGCAAGTTCGATGCCGTCGACCGCCAGCATCCCTATTCCGAATTCGCCCGCAAATCGATGGTGATGGGTGCCTTTGCCGACTACCGTCAGGGCAATTACGACGAGGCGATCGGTTCGGCCAAGCGCTACCTGACCCTCTACCCGTCCACCGACGATGCAGCCTATGCCCAGTACATTATCGGGCTGAGCTACTACCGTCAGATCAAGGACGTCACCCAGGACCAGAAGGAAGCGCGTCTTACCGTGCAGACGATGCAGGACCTCGTGACGCGCTGGCCCACGTCCGAATATGCCGACGACGCCAAGGAGAAGATCCGCTTCGCCAACGATCAGCTCGCCGGCAAAGAGATGCAGATCGGCCGCTATTATCTCGAGCGCCGCGAATACATCGCGGCCGTCAAACGGTTCCGTAACGTCGTGGAGAACTATTCCAACACACGTCATGTCGAGGAAGCGCTGGCGCGTCTTACCGAGAGCTACTATGCGATGGGGCTGACGTCGGAAGCGCAGACCGCTGCGGCCGTGCTCGGCACCAACTATCCCGATAGCCAGTGGTACAAGGACTCCTACAAGCTCCTGCAGAGTGGTGGGCTCGAGCCGCGCGAGAATGCCGGATCGTGGATCTCCAAGGCCGGGAAGCTGATCACCGGCGCCTGAGCGGCGCGTCCCCATGCTCTCCAGACTGTCGATCCGCGATATCGTTCTGATCGAGAAGCTGGACATCGACTTCTCGTCCGGCCTTTCGGTCCTTACCGGCGAAACCGGCGCCGGAAAATCCATCCTGCTCGACGCTTTGTCACTGGCGCTTGGCGCCCGCGGCGACGCTTCGCTGGTGCGGCATGGCGCGGCACAAGGCCAGATCATCGCCGTGTTCGACGTGCCGCGCAACCACGCGGCTCGCATGCTGCTTGCCGAGAATGCCATCGAGGACGACGGCGACATCATCCTGCGCCGCGTCCAGACGGCTGACGGCCGCACGCGCGTGTTCGTCAACGACCAGCCGTCCAGCGTGACGCTGATGCGCGACATCGGCCGTGCGCTGGTCGAGATCCACGGCCAGCACGACGAGCGCGCTTTGGTCGATCCCGGCGCCCATCGCGAGTTGCTCGACAGTTTCGGCGGCCATCTCGGCGCTGCTCGGGCAACCGGCGAGGCGTGGCGGCATTGGCGTACCTGCGAGCAGGAATTTTCACGGCACCGGGCCAAAGTCGAGGCGGCTTCCCGCGAGGCCGATTATCTGCGTGCGGCGGTCGCCGAATTGACCAGGCTCGATCCGCAACCGGGCGAAGAGACCGAGCTCGCCGAACTGCGCGCCTCGATGATGCGTGCCGAAAAGATCGCCTCGGAAATCCACGATGCGCAGGATGTGCTCTCGGGCCCGTCCTCGCCCTTGCCGCAGTTGGCCAGCCTGCTCAGGCGGCTGCAGCGCAAGGTGACGGAAGCGCCCGGCTTGCTCGAGGATGTCGTCAAGTCGCTCGACGAGGCGATGCTGTCGCTCGACGCGGCGCAGTCGGGCGTCGAAGCCGCACTGCGCGCCACCGAATATGATCCGCAGCGGCTGGAGAAAGCCGAGGAGCGGCTGTTTTCGCTGCGTGCCGCCTCGCGCAAGCACAGCGTCGCCGTCGATGACCTGGCGCAATTGCGTGACACCATGGCGGCCGACCTTGCCGATCTCGACGCCGGCGAAGAGCGCCTGCATGCGCTGGAGACACAGGCTGCGGCGGCGCGCCAGGCCTATGACATTACGGCGGCCCAGCTATCGTCGCGTCGCCATGCGGCGGCCGTCGGGCTGACCAAGGCGGTGATGGCCGAACTGCCGGCGCTGAAGCTCGAACGGGCCGAGTTCATCGTCGAGATCGCAAGCGATGCCGAGAGCCGCATGGAAGAAGGCATCGACCAGGTCGAGTTCTGGGTGCGCACCAACCCCGGCACCAGGCCCGGCCCGATGATGAAAGTCGCTTCCGGCGGTGAGCTTTCGCGCTTCCTGCTGGCGTTGAAGGTAGCACTCGCTGACCGGGGCTCGGCGCCGACCTTGGTCTTCGACGAAATTGACACCGGCGTCGGCGGCGCGGTTGCCGACGCCATCGGCCAGCGGCTGGCGCGGCTGGCAAAACGCGTGCAGGTGCTTTCGGTCACGCATGCACCGCAAGTGGCGGCGCGCGCGGCGACGCATTTCCTGATCTCCAAATCGGGCGGCGCCGACCGGGTCTCGACCGGCATCGCCGAGATGGACCGGGCGGCACGGCAGGAGGAGATTGCACGCATGCTCGCCGGCGCCACCATCACCGACGAGGCGCGTGCGGCGGCCGAGCGGCTGCTGCGGGAGAACACCGCGGCAGCCTAGACAAGTTCGTTTCCGGCGCTCGCGACTTGAGTCAGGGTATGGCTCCATCCTGCTGTTCAGGCATGATTTTCCGTGTCTGGTCTCTCCCTCATGAGAGAATCCTGTTCTATTGTGTCGCGCCACCGTGAAGGGAGCCGTGCATGGACGAAAAACCAGTCGATTCGCTCAGCGAAAGCGAGGCGGCAAGCGAGTTGAAGCGGTTGGCGCAGGAGATCGCCGAGCACGACCGGCGCTACCATGGCGAGGACGCGCCGATAATCACGGATGCGGAATATGACGCGCTGACGCGGCGCAACCTGGCCATCGAACAGCGCTTCCCTGCTTTGGTGCGTGAGGATTCGCCCTCACGCAGGGTCGGCGCGCCGCCGGCGGAAGGTTTTGCCAAGGTGCGCCACGCGGTGCCGATGCTCAGCCTTGCCAAGGCCTATACCGACCAGGACGTCGCGGACTTCATAGAACGGGGCCGGCGATTCTTTGACCGCGACAAGGATCTGAACATCGCCTTCACGGCGGAGCCGAAGATCGACGGGCTATCGGCTTCCCTGCGGTATGAAGGCGGTGTGTTCGTGCAGGGAGCAACGCGCGGCGACGGCGTCGTCGGCGAGGACATCACCGCCAATCTCAAGACCATCGCCGATATTCCCAAGACCTTGAAGGGATCGGACTGGCCCGAGGTCATCGAAATACGCGGTGAGGTCTATATGACCTACGCGGAATTCGAGGCGCTGAAGCAACGTTCGGCGGCGATAGGTGGCCAGGATTACGTCAATCCGCGTAACACGGCGGCCGGGTCGCTCCGCCAAAAGGACCCGTTAGTTACCGCCAGCCGCAACCTTAAATTCTTTGCTTACGCCTGGGGCTATACTTCAAAGGATCCAGCTCCGACCCAATACGATTCCGTGCAAAAATTCGCGGAGTGGGGATTCAAGGTCAGCCCGCTGATGGTCCGGGCAAGATCGGTCGAGGAACTGGTCGCGCACTATCACCTAATCGAGACCCAGCGCTCATCGCTCGGCTACGACATCGACGGCGTCGTCTACAAGGTCGACCAATTGGAGTTGCAGCGCAGATGGGGCTTTGTCACTGGCGAACCACGCTGGGCGATCGCTCACAAATTTCCGGCCGAACAGGCGATGACAACCGTGCTCAGGATCGACATTCAGGTGGGCCGTACCGGTACGCTGGCGCCCGTTGCCCGGCTTGCACCCGTCACGGTCGGCGGCGTCGTGGTCGAAAACGTCACGCTTCACAACGAAGATTACATCAAGGGTCTGGACAGCAACGGCCAGCCGATCCGCGACGGCTATGACGTGCGTATCGGCGACACGGTGGTCATCCAGCGGGCAGGGGACGTCATTCCGCAAATCGTGAGTGTCGTCGCCGACAAGCGGCCGACTGATGCCGTGCCCTACGAATTCCCGCACAAATGTCCGATCTGCGGCTCACCCGCAACGCGCGAGATCAACGAGAAGACCGGCAAGGAGGATTCCCGCCGACGGTGCACCGGCGAGCTGATCTGCCCCGCGCAGGCCGTGGAAGGATTACGCCACTTTGTGTCGCGCGGCGCCATGGATATCGAAGGCCTGGGCGCTGAAAACATAGACCTGTTCTTCAATGCCGGGTTGGTCAAGACTGCCGCCGATATCTTCACCCTCCGGGACCGCCGTCCCGCCGTCACCAAGGCGCTGGCGGAGCGACGGGAGGAGCAGGCCAGGCAGCGCGAGGCCGCATCGGGCAAAACGCGCAAGAATGTACGCAGCGTCGAGGAACGCAACTATGACGGCCTCGACAAGCTCTTCGCTGCCATCGACGCCCGCCGCGAACCCGAACTTGATCGCTTCATCTTCGCGCTGGGCATTCGTCATATCGGCGAAACGACGGCCGCTGTGCTGGCCCGAACCTTCTCGACGATCGAGGAGTTGATCCGCATTGGCAAGGAGACGGCAGCGGCAGCCGATCCACACAGCGTTTTTCCTTCGATCAACGGCATCGGCGATACGGTGATAGGCGCGCTTCGCGATTTCTTCGGCAATGAACGCAACGACGCCGTACTTGAAGCGCTGCTCACACAGGTCCACCCGAAGCCGTACATTGTGAACGTCTCAGCCGATAGTGCGGTCGCCGGCAAGACAATCGTGTTTACAGGCACGCTGGAAAAGATGACGCGCCCGGAGGCCAAGGCGATGGCCGAACGTCTCGGCGCGAAGGTCGCCGGCTCGGTTTCCGCGAAGACCGATCTCCTGGTGGCAGGGCCAGGCGCCGGTTCCAAGCTGAAGGATGCGACCAAATTCGGCATCGAGGTGATCGACGAGGACACCTGGCTGCAGCGGATCGGCAAGGGCGGGTGATGGCGGCTGCGTTCAACGGTTTTGGGCAAAAGGCCATTCCCTTCCTCAAGGCGCTGGATTTTCATCAGAGCCGGGAGTGGTTTTTGGAAAACCGCGACCTTTTCGAACGCGACCTGCGCGATCCTTTCGGCGATCTGGTCGAGACGCTCTCCGAGCGCTTCATGGCATTGGGGCTCGGCCTGCGCGGCGACCGCAAGAAGTCGCTGTTCCGGATTAATCGCGATGTGCGTTTCGCCAAGGACAAACGGCCTTATAACCGGCATTTGTCGGCGATCCTTTCGCCCGACGGCACCAAGATGGAACAGGGCGTGTTTTACGTCCATATCGGGCTCGAGCGATGCTTTGCCGCCATTGCCTGGTGGCAGCCCGGACCGGAGCTATTGCTGGCGCTGCGCAACGCGATCGCGAAGCGGCCCGCTGAATTCCGCAGCCTCGTCGCGGCGCTGAAGAAGAACGGCCTCGAGCTCGACCCGGACGGCTGCATGAAGCGCACGCCGCGCGGCTTCGAGCATATCGCCGAGCCCGATCTCGCTGCTGCGATCCGCAACCGGCATTTTGCCGTCCGGCACGCAATCGAGCCGGCGGATATCTACGGAGCTGGATTGGTCGACGAACTCGTCGACTTCGTCATGCGGGCAAAACCGCTGCTCGACTGGGGCAGGGCGATCGATGGCAAGGCTTCGCCGCGCTAGGCTCGGAAGCGAGCTTGCCGCGACGCTTCAGCCATCATTTCCGCTGATCGTTTGCCTCAAGCAAATTGGTGTGACAAGCCGGGCCGCTCTCTCTACATACGGCCGTTCCCAAGGAGCGATCGATGTCGGCGGAAGCAATCTCCGAAAACGGAGCGAAAAGCGATTTCTGGGACGGCGTGCGGCTCAGCATGCCCGTCGTGGTGGCGTCGGCGCCGTTTGCATTGCTGTTCGGTGCGCTCGCAGTTGACAACGGGTTTTCCGTGCTCGAAGCGTTCCTGATGAGCGCAACGGTGTTCGGCGGCGCCAGCCAGATGGTCGGCATCGAGCTGTTCGGCCAACATGTCGCGCCGTGGCTGATCGTGCTGTCGATCTTCGCCGTGAATTTTCGCCATGTGCTCTATTCGGCTGGCATCGGCCGGCGCATCGCGCATTGGCCGCTGATCCAGCAGGCGATAGGCTACTTCGTGCTTACCGATCCGCAGTTCGCGGTGGCCGAGCGCAAGGCGGAGGCCGGCGAGACCGTCGGGTTCACCTGGTATATGGGGCTTGGGCTGCCGGTCTATGTGTTCTGGATCATCGAAAGCGCGCTCGGCGCGATGTTCGGCAAGCTTATTCCCGACACCCATGCGTTGGGCATCGATTTCCTGCTGCCGATCTATTTTCTCGGCCTGGTCATGAGCTTCCGCAAGCGGCCGCTGTGGCTGCCGGTGGTCATCGCCAGCGCTGCCGCCTCCATCATTGCATACAAAACGGTCGGCTCGCCCTGGCATGTCTCCATAGGTGCGCTGGCCGGCGTGCTGCTCGCCGTCATCCTGCCGCCCCGCCACAGCGGCGTGGAGGCACGGCCATGAGCACGACCTTGTGGATCATCGTCGCCGCTTCGATCGCGACCTATCTGACCCGCATCGGCGGTCATCTGGTGATCTCGCGTTTCGATCAAATCCACCCGCGCGTCGAAGCCGGGCTCAGCGCCGTGCCGGCGGCGGTGCTGACCACGCTGGTGGCGCCGGCGGCGCTCAGCGCCGGGCCGGCGGAATGGGCAGCCTTGATCGTTGCCGGCTTGGTCTCACTGCGCGGCGGCCTGATGGCGATGTTCCTGGCGGGTGCTGCCGTGCTGATCCTCGCGCGGCAGCTCGTCGGCTGATCGACTTTTGCCTTGGCGGCGAGAGCACACATGCGTTTTACCGCAGCGACTATTGCCGCGCCGACCCGCGACAGGCTCAGCCGGATCGCCTCCGATCTCTCCTGGTGGGCGCGACGCACGGCGTCGGTATAGAGCGCTTCGCGCTGCTTCGGCGTCAATGCGCTTAGATCGGTCGGCTGGATGCCGAAGGGCTCACGCGACATTTCCATCTCCCCTGGTTTGCCGTGTTGATCGGCAGCTACACCGGCGATTTACGGGAAAGGCATAATCAGTTAAAATGAATAATTAAGATCGTTATGTTCTCCAGGAGAGATGTATGGATTTGGCCGATCTGCGCATCTTCCGCACGGTGGTGCGCGAGGGCGGAATCACCAAGGCGGCGGAAAAACTGTTTCGCGTGCAGTCGAACGTGACCACACGCATCCGGCAGCTCGAGGAGGATCTCGGCGTGCAGCTGTTTATCCGGGAGGGCAAGCGCCTGCACGTATCGCCGGCCGGTCACAAATTGGTCGGCTATGCGGATCGGCTGCTGGCGCTTGCGGAGGAGGCGCGAACGGCGATGCTCGATCCACGCCCGCGCGGCACTCTTCGCCTAGGTGCTATGGAGAGCACCGCCGCGGCACGGCTTCCAAGTCTGCTCGCCGAATACCATGCACGGCATCCCGAAGTGGAAATCCAGTTGCGCACCGGCAATCCGCAGGTTCTCGCGACCGCCATGCTTGCCGGTGAGCTCGATGCAGCGTTCGCCGCCGAGCCGATCGCCGACGTTCCGTTCGAAAAGCTGCCCGCATTCCACGAGCAGCTGGTCATTGTCTCGGCGGCATCGCGCGTTTCGGTCGAAGACCACCTGGACATGCCCAAAACCATGATAGCCTTCGAGCACGGCTGTCCGCACCGCAAGCGGCTGGAACAATGGTATGCGCGCAGAGGGTTCATGGCCGAGAAAACCATCGAGCTTGGTTCATACCATGCCATCCTTGGTTGCGTGGTGGCTGGCATGGGCATAGCGCTGATGCCGAAAAGCGTGCTTTCGGGTTTCCCGGAAAGCCGCTGGCTAAAGCTGCACGAACTGCCCTCTGACGAAGACAATGCCGTCACGGTGTTGTTCTGGCGCAAGGGAGCCGGTTCTCCCAACGTCACCGCTTTGCAGGGACTGCTTGCGGAGCAAAGCCTGTCAACCGGCGTTGCCGCCGCGGCTATTGCTTGAAGTCGTGCGGCAGCGGGGCGGTTGCCTTTTCCAGCCAGTCCAGCGTCTCGCCGTCGAGCATCGGTCCGATCTCGGCCAGTACGCGCGCATGGTATTCGTCAAGCCAATGCAACTCGTCGCGGGTTAAAAGGTCCGATCGGACCAGCCGCTTGTCGATCGGCGCCAGCGTCAGTGTCTCGAAGCCGTGCATGGCGATGTCGCCGCCCTCGATTGCCTCGGCCGGTGTCACCAGGATCAAGTTCTCGATGCGGATGCCGTAGGAACCTTCCTTGTAATAGCCGGGCTCGTTGGAGACGATCATGCCGGCCAGCAGCTTTTCGGTACCGGTCTTGGCGATACGCTGCGGGCCCTCATGCACGGCAAGATAGGAGCCGACACCGTGCCCGGTGCCATGGGCGAAATCGCAGCCGTGTCTCCATAGCGCCAGGCGCGCCACGGCATCGATTTCGGAGCCGCGCGTGCCCTGGGGGAAGCGCAGCATGGAGATGCCGATCATGCCTTTCAGCACCAGCGTGAAGCGCTCGCGCATCTCCTCGGTTGGCGTGCCGATCGGCACGGTGCGGGTAATGTCGGTGGTGCCGTCCTGGTACTGTCCGCCGGAGTCGAGCAGGAACAGCTCCCCATGCTCCAGTTTGCGATTGGTGGCGCGGGAGACGCGGTAGTGCATGATAGCGCCGTTAGGACCAGCGCCGGAGATGGTATCGAACGATACGTCGCGCAGCGGCATCTGCGTTTCTTCGCCGGTCTGACGGCGCGTCTCCTCAAGCCTGGTGACAACGGCGATTTCGTCGAGCGTGCCGGGCTTCTGGCGGTCGAGCCAGCACAGCAGCTTGGCGACCGCGGCGCCGTCGCGGCGATGTGCGGCGCGTGCGCCGGCGATCTCAGCTTTGTTCTTTGTTGCGCGTGGAATGCGGGCCGGATCGGCCGTGGCAATGACGGTGCCGCCATTATCCTCGACCAGCATTCTGAGCTTGTCCGCCGCGAGAACCGGGTCCAGCGCGATTTTTGCGCCGCCCTTGGCCCGGGTGACGATTGCCGATTCGAATTCACCTGGTTCGTGCAATTCGGCGAGCTGCGTCAGGTAGGCCGCGACGGTGCGCGAAAACTTGCGCTGGTCCATGAAAAGCAGATGCGAGCCGTCGGCGGCGAGCACGGCAAAGCCGAGCGCCAGCGGTGTGTGCGGTACGTCGCCGCCACGAATGTCGAACGCCCAGGCAATGGAGGAGGGGTCGGTCAGTACGGCATGGGTGGCGCCGTCCTTCTCGATGGCCGCCGCCAGCCGCGCCAGCTTGTCCTTGGCCAGTTCGCCGGCAAAGCCGATCGGGTGGATCTCGACCGGCGCCAGTGGCGGCCCGGGCTGGTCCTGCCAGATGGCGTCGACTGGATTTTGTTCGAGCGGCACCAAAGTCGCGCCTGATTTCTCGGCCGAGGCCTTCAGCGCCTTGACGTCACTGATCGTATGGAGCCACGGATCGAAACCAAGTCGCACGCCCTTGCCGAGATTGTCCTTGATCCAGTTGGCCGGCGGGTTGTCGACAAGGCTCTCGATCGAAAAGATGTCGAGATCGACCTCCTGGCGCACCTGCAGCGTGTAGCGCCCGTCGACAAACATGACGGCGCGCTCGCCAAGCACAATGGCGACTCCGGCCGAGCCGCTGAAGCCGGTCAGCCATTTCAGCCGTGCCGAGCGATCGGCGACATATTCGCTCTGGTGCTCGTCGGCACGGGGCACAATGAAGCCATCCAGCCCGTTCGCCGCCAACCATTGGCGCAGCATTGCCACGCGCGGCTTGCCAACGGCCGGATCGCCGGCGGAATCGAAGGTCTGGAACATGTCGGCTCTCCTCGAATGCTGGCGCGACCGTAGCGCATGACCTCGAAAATCGGAATCGATTTTCGGAACGATCATTCCCGGTTGCTGCGTGTCTCTTTGCGCATGGGGGCCATGCAGAATCGTCGATTTCAAAAAGCGTCAGCAAGGCTTACCTTCTTCACGTGGAGGAAAGAGTCCTATTGCCCTGCAAAGGAGACCGTCATGTCCACGATTTCACGTAGACGCGGATTTTTCAGAAACGCTGTGAAAGCGCTGATCGAAGCTCGCCAGCGCGAAGCGAGCCGGTATGTGAGCGGCGTTCTGCTTGGCTTTGACGACGAAACGCTGAAAGCTCACGGCTACGATCGCGAACAGCTGAAGAAAGCGGCGAACTCGCGCTAGGTCCGAGTTGATTCCGGCTTGCGTTGAAGGCGCTGCGCCTCAGCGCTTGAGGTGAATCGTCACCCAGCCCCCGCGGTGCAAGGTGCGGACGTGCCGGAATTTCTGGCCGACATAGGCCGCGATTACCGCATCGCGCTGGCGCTCGAGGATGCCCGACAAAACGATCGAGCCACCGAGCGCGATATGTCCGGCCATTTGCGGCGCCAGACGCATCAGCGGCCGCGCCAATATGTTGGCGACGATCAGGTCGAAGGGCGCACGCGCGGCAAAGATCGGATGATGAAAACCGGGCGCCGCCACCGTTTCAATGAGCCCCTTGACCTGGTTCAGCCGCGCATTGGCGGCGGCCACTTTGACGGCGACCGGGTCGATGTCGGTCGCCAGCACCGGTATATGCGCGAGCCTGGCCGCTGCGATGGCGAGCACCGCGCTGCCGGTGCCAAGGTCGAGCGCGTTGCGCGGATGCTCGCGCTGTATGACCTGCTCCAGCATTTCGAGGCAGCCGGCGGTGGTGCCGTGATGGCCGGTACCGAAGGCAAGGCCGGCCTCGATCTCGATGGCGAGCTCGCCGCTGTGGCGCTTCCTGCGGTCATGCGCGCCATGGACGAAGAAGCGCCCGGCCCGCACCGGCTTCAATCCCTCCAGCGAGCGCGCCACCCAGTCGATGTCGGGCAGCGCTTCGCGCGCTATCGGTTTCGACAGCGACAGTCCGGCAAGGATGTCCCTAAGCCGCGCCTCGACCGCATCGACGTCGTCGTCGGCATAGAGCGATACTTCGTGGATGTCGCGGTCCTCGTCGACCTCGAGCACCGCAATCGGCAGGCCCTCATCGTCGAATGCCGCACCGAGCGCCGCAAAGATGCGGTCAGCCTCGATCTTGCCCGCGGTGAAATACAAACGCGTCTGCGTCATTACCGGATGTGTCAACCTTCCGCCGCCAGCCGTTTGAGCTTGGCGATGGCGGCATCCGGGCTTTCGCCATAGGCAATGGCGCCGGCGAAATCGCCCTTGGCGTTGAGCAGCAGCACCGAAGCAGTGTGGTCCATCGTGTAGTCGCCGTCGTTCGTGTCGACTTTCTTCCAGTAGATGCCGAAGGACTTGGCCATGGCGTGGACCTTGTCGGGATCGCCTGATATGCCGAGGATGCGATCGGAGAAATTGCTGACATAGGTGTTCATGATTTCGGGCGTATCGCGCTCCGGGTCGACCGTAACGAAATAGGCACGCAGGTTCTTGCCGTCGTCGCCCATCGTCTTCAGCCAGCCGGCCAACTCGAAAAGCGTGGTCGGGCAGACTTCCGGACAGTGCGTGAAGCCGAAGAAGACGACGCTGGGGTGGCCGCGAAAGGCGGCTTCGGTGACCGGCGCGCCCTTCTGGTCGACCAGCGTGAAAGGTGCTCCGAACGGCTCGCCGCCATAGTGTCCGCGGTACCAGTCGAAGGTGAGCCAGCCGATTCCGGCGGCCATCAGGACGAGAATACCGACCAGAATTGAACGCATCATCAGTGAAGTCCGTCGTTATTTCCATCGGGCGCCGGGTTGGCGCCGTGAAGGCCCTGGCTTGGCGAACACTCTTAGCGGTTCGGTCGCGCCGACGCAAAGATGTCGCGTTGCCGCAACCGGCAATCCTGTGGGAGGCGATCTGCTTGCAAAGCGCTGCCGTTCGTCCCACCTGAGGTCGGCAAAATTCGAACCGCAGGAGGCCTCTTTGCGAAAACTGATTGGCGGCGCGTTGGCCGCATGCCTTGTCATTGGCGCCGGCGCGGCCGCCGCCGAGGAAGTCGGCAAGGTCGGCGTAGATTGGCTCGGCAACGATATCATCGTCGAGGCGATCAAGGATCCGAAGGTCGAGGGCGTGACCTGCCACGTCTCCTATTTCGACCGTGGCGTGATCGACCGCCTGCAGAAAGGCAACTGGTTCGAGGACCCGTCCGATTCTTCGATCTCCTGCCGCCAGACCGGGCCGATCACCATTGGCGACATCGACATGAGCGAGGCCGGCGAGGAGGTGTTCAAGCAAGGCATCAGCCTGATCTGGAAGAAGCAGGTGGTGAACCGCATCTACGACAAGGCCAACGAGACCCTGATCTACCTGTCGCATTCACGCCAGGTGCAGGACGGCTCGGCAAAAATGTCGGTCACCACCGTGCCGCTCTACGGCCAGAACGTGGTGTGGACCAGCGGCAAGCCGAAATAGAGACTTAAGGTGCTACAGGGTCCTCGGCGCGTCCAAACGGATGCGCGGCGCTGCACTCGGCTTGCGAGACTATCCGCGCGGGCGTAAAGCGCGCGCATGGACCGTCCCGAACACCTTGTCCTGAAAGATCCCGAGCCGCGCATCCATCCGACGGCGGAGCTGAAGGCGTGCAAGCTTGGACGCCACGCGTCGATCGGCGAGCGGGTCATCCTGCGCGAGGTGACGGTCGGCGACTTCTCCTACTTCGAGCGCCACGCCGAGGCGATCTATACGACGATCGGCAAATTCTGCTCGATCGCCGCCAACAGCCGCATCAATGCGCTGGAGCATCCGGTCGAGCGGCTGACGCAGCACAAAATCAGCTATCGGCCCAACGAGTACTTCCGCTGGCTGGGTGTCGATCAGGCATTCCGCGACCGGCGGCGGGCGAGAGCCGTCAGCATCGGCCATGATGTCTGGATCGGCCATGGCGCCGTGATCATGCCTGGCATAGTGATCGGCAACGGCGCGATCGTCGGTGCCAATGCGGTGGTGACGCGAGACCTGCCGGCCTATGCAATCGTCGCCGGCGTTCCGGCCAGGCCATTGCGGCAGCGCTTCAGCGCGGGAACTGCGGCCCGGATCGAACGTCTTGCCTGGTGGGACTGGCCGCTCGAGAAACTGGCCAGGGCAGTCCCCGACATGCAGGCCTTGCCCATCGAGGCTTTCCTCGACCGCTGGGAAAACGGCGCCGCCTGACTTCGGGCGTATCTGCAAGCGGTCCGACGGCCTGCGCGATCTGCTCCTCCAACAATGTACCCGCGACCTTCCGCCACGAGGGAACCAGGAGCGGCTGCCAACTGTTTCTGCAGACACAATGAACTCGGCTTCCGTCCGGGTTCGTCGCCCGGCTGTTGAGGGAGTTTGAATGATTGAGAAGCTTTTCACCAGGATCGCCAACAACGTCGCCCATTTTGCCGGCCTGCCGCCGACGTTTGCCGTCTGTTTCCTGATCATCGTCGTCTGGGCGGCAAGCGGGCCGATGTTCGGCTTTTCGGACACCTGGCAGCTCGTCATCAACACCGGCACGACGGTCGTCACCTTCCTGATGGTGTTTCTCATCCAGAACACCCAGAACCGCGATGGCGCTGCGATCCAGGCGAAGCTCGACGAATTGATCCGGGTCAGCACAGCCCAGAACACCTTCATCGGTATCGAACACCTGACTGAGACCGAGGTCGAAGAGATCCGCAAGAAATGCGAACAGGCAGCGAAGCGGCATGATCAGAAGCTTGCCGAGTTGGCAGCCGAGAAAGCCATGGCGAAGAAGCGGAACACGAAGAAGCACGCGGCGGCGTGATATAAAGGTCCGGCGCATACCTGCGAAGATCGGATCCGATTCTTTGCTACGGTGATCTTCGGTTCGGGATCATGCGGTGCGTGTCATGAATGCCGCGAAAGCATCTTTGTAGTCCGGGTGCCAGCGCGACAGGGCAGGGCGGTTCTCGATGAGGTCGCCAATCGCCCAGGCCATGCGCTTTTCGTCCATGGACCGGGTCGCCTCGTTGTCGGGGCACAGGATGTAGAAATCGCCACGTAGTAGCGAGGCCAGCATGAAGTCGATGACCTGCTCGCCGGTCCAGGCGCCGGCCGGCTTTTCGGTCGCACCTTCGGTCAGGCCGGTAAAAGTGAACCCGGGGATAAGCAGATGCGCCGCGACACTGGCGCCCGGCTCGTTGCGCAGCGCGTGTGCAAGGCCCTCGGTATAGGTCTTCACGCCAGCCTTGGAGACGTTGTAGGCGAGGTTGCCGGGCGGCGTGGTAATGCCTTGCTTGGAGCCGGTGTTGACGATCAGGCCGGGCTTTCCCGCCGCCAGCATGCGTGGCGCGAACGCCTCTACGCCATGCACGACACCCCAGAAATTGATGTCCAGCAGTCGCTTCCAGGCGTCATGGTTCTCCCAGGGCTTGCCGGGGTTGTTGCCGACGCCGGCATTGTTCATCAGCAGCGACACGTCGCCGAAAGTGCCGGATGTCCTTTCGGCGAGGCGGTCGAGTTCGTCGGCTTTCGAAACGTCGGTGGCAATGGCAATCACGGCGCTGTCGCCGGCGATGGCGGCGACGGCGCGCCGGGCCTCATCGAGGCGTGCGCCGCCAATATCGACCAACACGATGTTCATGCCCATCGCCGCCAGCCGTTTGGCCGCGGCAAGGCCGATGCCGCTGGCCGCGCCGGTGATGACGGCGACATTGCCGGAGGCAAGTGCGGGCAGGGCGGTCTGGATCTCGGCGTCGGTGGTCATGATTTTCTCCTGTTCTGGCCGCGGCGAACTTAGCGCGGAAAGAGGCTCGCGCAAGCCGGTGCCGGCATCTTCGGGTTGACCGCATCGGCGGGCGCTGCGCATGCTGATATCGAAAAGGAGACCTGACGATTGACCGACTGGATCGAGATCCTGAAAGAACAGACCGCCACCGGCGACCAGATGAGCCGCGAGGTGCCACAAATGCTCGCCAATCCCGACATCAGCGAAGCGCAAGTTATGACGCTGTTTTCGGCGCTCGAAAAACAGGCCGAATTCGTCGAAAAGCTGCGCATGGCGCTGGAAAAATTCGGCCATGATTTTTCAGTGATCAAGGCGGCCGAGCGGCTGGAGGAGCGCTACGCCGACCTTGCCGCTTCGGTAGCGGAAAAGCTGAAAGCAATGCGAGGCTAGAGGGGGCCTATTTCTCGATCAGCCGCTCGAAGCGCCTGTCCGGCACGAACCAGATCATCGCCACCAGGACATAGATCGAGACACCGATCCAGTGATTGACGAAGGTCAGCGCGATGGCGGAAAGATAGAGGACCAGCGAGATCTTTCCCTTGAGGTCATTGCCCAACGCCCTGGCGAAGAGAGTCTCATTGCCGTGCAGTCGATGCAGGGCCATGGTGAGGATGTTAAAGCCGATGGCGCAGAGCGCCAGGTCGACGCCATAGACGGCAACCGGCACCGGCGCGAAATGGTTCTCACCCATGAAGGCTGTCGTCGCCGGCATCAGCGATAGCCAGAACAGCAGGTTGAGGTTCGCCCACAGCACGCGGCCGTCGACCCGCTGCACGGTATGGAACATGTTGTGCAAATTGTTCCAGTAGATGCCGACATTGATGAAGGACAGCACATAGCTGAGGAAGATCGGCCAGAGTGGTGCCAGCGCGGAAAAATCCTCGCCATGCGGCACCTTCAATTCCAGCACCATGATGGTGATGATGATGGCGACCACGCCATCGGTGAATGCCTCGACTCGTCCCTTGCCCATGAATCTCCCCTGACAATCCGCTGAAGTTAAAAGAGGATCTCGCTCAGCGCCATCGGCAAAGCTGCCAAACTTGTCAGGAGCAAGCCGGGGGGGGAACGGCTGACGCGAAAAAGGCGTTAGGATGTCAGATCCCGAACAGCAAAAGGTCGAAAAAATGACAGCTCACGCTCAAGTCATGACGCGCGATCACGAACTCGGCGGCCGCGCTGCAGCGGCCGCCGTGGCCGCCATGATTGCGGCTCTTTTCGCCGGCAGCACGGCGCTGACGCCGCTTTACATCATCTACAAGCAGCTCTTCGGCTTCTCGCAGATCACTTTGACGCTGGTCTACGCCGTCTATGTCATCGGCAATCTGGCAGCGCTTCTGATGTTAGGGCGTGTGTCCGATGTCATCGGGCGCCGTCCAATGGCATTGGCCGGGATGGCGGTGGCCGTCGTCAGCGCGGTGGTTTTCCTCTTCGCCGAAAATGTCGCCTGGCTCGATATCGCCCGAATTCTGAGCGGACTGGGAATCGGCGTTGGCGCGGGCACCGGCACCGCCTGGCTCGCCGAATTGCTCCCGACCGACGACAAGTCACAGGCGGCGACGATTGCCACCAGCACCAATTTTCTCGGGCTCGGCCTCGGTGCGCTGGGGGCCGGGTTGCTCGCCGAATACGCGCCCTGGCCGCTCAGGCTGACATTCGTCGTCTACCTGGCGATGCTCGCGACTGTAACCCTGCTGGTCTGGCGCACGCGGGAAACCGTTTCGCGGCCGGGGAAACTGGCTGACGTTTCGATGCGACCGCGGCTTTCCGTGCCCGATGACATCCGCGCAAGTTTCGTTGCGCCGGCGGTGACCGGCTTTGGCGCAATGGCGCTGGTCGGCTTTTATGCAGCACTCGCACCGAGCATTTTGGCGCAGCAACTGCAGGTAACCAACCATGCCGAAGCCGGCGCTCTGTTCTTTGAATTGGCAATCGTGACGGCCGCCACCATTGTAGCGACGGCACGTCTTTCGAGCCGAGCCGCGATGTTCGCGGCACTTGCGCTGATGATCCCAACCGTCGCACTGGTCGTTGCGGCGCAGGTCTTCGCCTCGATGGCCATAATGATTGCCGGGACCGCCTTGTGCGGCGGGGCGGCAGCGCTCGGCTATCGCGGCGGCTTGCAAGTGGTGAACGAGATCGCGCCGGCGGACCGGCGCGCCGAAGTCGTCTCGGCCTTCTTCATCTGCTGTTTTTGCGGCAACGCGCTGCCGGTCATCGGCATCGGCGTTCTGTCGACGGTGGCAGGTGCGACCGTGGCAAGCCTGGCCTTTGCCGGCATGATTGTCGTCTTTTCCCTGGTCGCTCTCGGGTTTGGCGCGAAATACGCGCGCTGAGCCGACCTTTCAGCCGTTCGGTGTCTCGGGCGAAAGATGCGCGCGCTGGCGCGGTACGCCGAGGCCGGTATCCGGCGGTTCGCCGGCAGCCGGCCGGCTCTCGATCATGTGCAGGCTGCGCCAGCGGCCGAAGCGATAATAGGCCGCGGCCAGCACGAGCGAGGTTATAGAGCCAGCCGGAAAGCTCCACCACAGAGCTTCCTCGCCGATCACGCTTCGGAAGAAATAGGCGAAGCTGGTGCGCACCAGCAGCACCGAGATCACCAGGATGATCAGCGGCGGCATCACCGCGCCGGTGGCACGCACGGTGGCGAAGAGCACGATGGTGATGCCGAACAGGATGAAGGACCACGACGCGATCTTGTTGATGTGAGTGGCGATCTCGATTGCTGCACTGTCGCTGCCAAGGAAGAGGCTGAGCACCGCGCGATCGAATACGAACAGCAGCGCGACGAGCATGCCGGTGAGCACAAGGTTGAAGCCGACGCCGGAGGCGGCGATGCGTCCAATCCGGTCCCAGCGCCCGGCGCCGACATTTTGCGCCGCCATGGACGACACCGCGGCGCCGATGGCGAGCGCCGGCATCTGGATATAGGTCCAGAGCTGTGCGGCTATGCCGTAGGCAGCCGCGACCTGCGAGCCGTACGAGTTGACCATGCCCATCACCGTCAGCGCCGCGGCCGAAACGACGATCATCTGCAGGCCCATCGGCACGCCCTTGAAGACGACAATGCGCAGCAGCGCCGGGTCCGGCCGCAGCAGAACGAGATTGGCGCCGGCCAGCCGCAGCGGGTGCTTGCGCGCATAAAGCACGATCAGGATGGCAACCACGCTTACCGTCTGGCCGATCAGCGTCGACGCGGCCGAGCCGGCGATGCCGAGTTCGGGGAACGGGCCGATGCCGAGGATGAGCAACGGGTTCAAAGCGACGTCGAGCACGACGGCCAGCGCCATGAACAGGAAAGGCGTGCGCGAATCGCCGGCGCCGCGTAGCACCGTCATGACGAAGGACAGCAGGTTCATCATCGGCACGGCGAGGAAGATGATGCGCAGATAGGAGCGCGCCAGCGGCAACGCATCGGCCGGCGTGCCGAGCGCATCGAGGATCGCATCGACCCAGATCCAGCCGCAGACCGCGAACACCACCGAGACGAGGAAGAAGAAGGTGGCGCTGGTTCCGACGATGCGCCGGGCTTCGGGCAGGTCACGAGCGCCGACGGATTGTGCGACCAGGATGGTCGCCGCCATGCCGATGCCGAAGACGGTGCCGAGGATGAGAAACAGCACGAGGTTGGCATTGGACGTGGCGGTCAGCGCCGCTTCACCGAGGAAACGGCCGACCCACACGGCATTTATCGAGCCGTTGAGCGACTGCAGCACATTGGAGCCGAGCACCGGCAGGGCAAACAGCAAAAGGGTGCGCGGGATAGGCCCACTGGTGAGGTCGCCGGTCTGCCGGCGCGGGGGCATGTTGTCGTCCATGGCAGGCAACTCGGCGAAGGCTTGTCTGAGTCCGCAATGATTGCCGATTTAACGGGAGAGGTCGATGCGGCGCTGTAAATTCCGCCTGGCGTGCCTTGATCTAAGCATTTCTCAAACCTTTCGGAATCGTATATTGATCCCACACGCGTGGGGCCGCATTTTCCTGGATCTCATCGGTAAGCCGGGGGGCTCATGTCCGATATTCCGTTGTTTTTTGAGCGCCTGAACCGGCGCGCCTTTCTTGGTGCATCCGCTCTGGGCGCGGCCTCCGTGGCTCTTTCGTCGTGCACCACGACGGACGTGGCGGCGCCGCCGGTGCCCGCGGCACCAAGCGATCCGGCTCTCGGCGATGCCGCAAGCATGTATGCCGCGCGCATCGACGAGGGCTATCAACTGCCGGCAATTCCGGTAGCCAAGGTCGATCCGAAATTCGTGCGTCAAATCGTGGCCGACCCGACTGGAGAAAAACCCGGCACGATCGTCGTCGATACTTCCGAGCACTTCCTCTATCTGGTGCGCGACGGCGGCAAGGCAATTCGCTATGGCGTCAGCCTCGGCAAGGCCGGTTTCGGATGGACCGGCAGCGCCGTGGTTCAGGCGAGAAAGAAGTGGCCGGTCTGGACGCCGCCGCCGGAAATGATCCAACGCCGGCCGGAACTGGCGAAATACAAGGACGGCATGCCGCCCGGCCCGCAGAGCCCGCTTGGTGCCCGCGCGCTGTATCTCTTCCGTGACGGCAAGGACACGATGTACAGGCTGCACGGCACGCCGGAGTGGGATTCCATCGGGAAGAACGCTTCCTCCGGCTGTGTGCGCTTCATGAATCAGGACATTATCGACCTCTACAGCCGCGTCGATGGCGTCGTGCCGGTCTTCGTGCGCCCGAACCTGTCGGCCGCCGGGAAGATCGCCGCCGTGTCAAACAGGACGGCCGAGCCGATCGATGCAGGCGTGCCAAGGGACGCGGAGATGTTGAGGTAAGTGCCTTCGACTGGATCGTCAGTCGCAGGTTTTGCGATGCTTAGGACACCGTCTTTTCGCGGGCGAGCCGCAACTGAAGGGGCACGACCGTTCAATCGCGCCAGCTCAGGCGGACGCGTTCGGCGCCTCCGCCTGTATGGCTGCCGCTACTTCCCGGTGAGGCCTGGGAGCGTGACCTGATAGACCAGGAACATGGTGTCGACATCGGCGCCATCCTCGGCCTTGTAGGCCGCGCCGACCTGGAAGCCGTCCTGCGTGAGGAAGTCATTGTCATTGGCGACGAACAGGAAATAGTCGTCGGGCAGCTTTGGATCGAGGACGCTCACCACCGACATCGCCTCCCATTTCTCCGAAAGGTTGTTGCGGTCGTTGGGCGCGCCATTGTGCAACCCGAAGCGGCCGAGCTCGCTCTTGTCGTTGATGTCGATGAACGGCGTCAGCTTGGCCGGCGTCACCGATGGATCGAGCTCACCCTTGGGCGCCAGCGGCTTGTCCTTGTCGAACTCTGTGCCGGCGATGTCGGTTGCCGCCGACACATCGACGACGCTGATCTCGCGATGGAGCGAGGTGTCGCCCTTCAGCCCCTGGCCGTTGCCGCTGTCGCGCGCCAGCATCAGGAAGGTCTTGTCCGACAGCGCCACGATTTCACTCTGCGCGGCGATCTTGGTTTTGCCCTTGGCATCGGTGAACACCGGCAGGGGCACGACATATTCATGCGCGAGCTTGAGCTGGCCGGGATCCGAGGCATCGTAGACCAGCACGCGCGTGTTCTGGCGCGTCGAGGCGGAATCGCCGCCATCCTGCCTTGGGGCCGACTGCAGCACGGCAATCAGGAACTTCCCGTCCGGCGTCAGCGCCATGCCTTCGAGGCCCTGGTTGTTCTGACGGCCGGTTTCGGGATCCTTCGGATCTGGGTCTGCCGCGCCAGGTCCCGGATTGTTGGAAGCAAAGTTTGGCGTCCCGTGACGCATCGGGACAAGCGCCGCCGGCGGCTGCGTTGCCGACATCAGACGCCCATCGGCGGAGAAGCGGTAGATGTTCGGACCGTATTCGTCCGAGATGAACATCGTGCCGTCGGGCAGCCGTGCGATCGCTTCGTTATCGAGCGCGAGCTTGCCGTTGGCTTCGGGCAGGATCGGCATGTCGTCGGTCGCGGCACGCACGCCGTTGAGCGGATCGAGCCCGGTTGCGTCGGCGCCCTTGTCGTCGGTCAAAAGCATGGTGTCGGCAAGCGTCGCCTTGAGGCCCGATTGTTCCTGGCCGGTGGCCGGTGCCGCACCCGGCGCGATCGGGGCGAACTCGATGGCGATCGTGTTGAGGCGCGGACGGTAATCGGTGGTGCCGACGACATTGTAGCCGCGATCCGGCAGCAGCCATAACGAGCCCTTGTAGCCATCGGCGCCATGCGTCCAGCCGGCAGCGTCGATCGACATGCCCGAGCCCGAGCCAAACGTCTCGCCGAACTTGTCCTTCTGGCTGGCCGGGATGCGGCCGACACCGACCAGGCCCTTGTTGACGAAGCTGACGCCGCCGACGGTCGCGGCGTTTTCAGCCAAGGCCGGCGTCAAGGCGGTGAACATCGCCAGCGCGACGGCGAGGGACGCGGTTCGGTGCAGGTTTTTCATGGATATCCTCTTTTGAGACAAAGCTGCCGGGGCCCGAAAAGCGCCGCGTCGCATCGAGGATGCCGCGAAAGCCTTCGGAGAAGCGATCTAGGATGCGAACATGATACTTGCGTGACAGTGCCGCGCTTGCTTGTCCCAGCGTGGTGGCAACTGGCTGGGCATGGCGAATCCGCCGCCGCCGAGAACACAATTAGCAACTTTACAAATGATCGTTTTTATGTGAAGTCATGACGATGAAAGGTCACCGATGACAGTCTGCCGTTTCGCCACCCGCCTCAATTCCTTTGCCTCGCGGCCACAGGCCGAGTGGCCCGATCTTGTCGGCAAACCGTCCATGCTGCAAATGGCGGCACGTACGGCGAAGGTTGCAGAGTTGACCGATCTCGACCTCAACTTTCCCGACCATGTCGATGAAAATCCTGCGGAAATGGCGCGCAAACTCGGCGATCTCGGGCTTTCCATCAATGGTTTCGCCATGCGCTACTACTCCAACCCGGCCTTCAAGCTCGGCGCCTTCACCAATCCGGATCCGGCCGTTCGCCGCGAGGCCATCGACATGACCAAGGCCGGGATCGACGCCGCGCGCGAGGCTGGCGCCAGCCTGATGACGCTGTGGCTCGGGCAGGATGGCTTCGATTATGCTTTCCAGGCCGATTATGCGACGCTCTGGCAACACGAAATCGATGGAATTCGTGAAGTTTCGGCGCATGACCCCGATTGCCAGATCAGCCTGGAGTACAAGCCCAACGAGCCGCGCTCTTACAGCCTGATGCCCGACGCGGCGACGACTTTGCTGGCGATCCGTGAGATCGGCCTGCCCAATCTCGGCGTGACGCTCGATTTCGCCCATGTGCTCTATGCCGACGAGCAGCCGGCCTTTGCCGCAGCACTTGTGGCGCGTCATAGCAAGCTGCTCGGCGTGCATCTCAACGATGGCTACGCCAAGCGCGACGACGGCTTGATGGTCGGCGCGGTGCATACGCTGCAGACGATCGAGCTGCTCAGGCAGATCCGCCGCGACGGCTACGCCGGTGCCATCTACTTCGACACGTTCCCCGACATGACCGGGCTCGATCCGGTCCACGAATGCGAAGTCAACATCGCGACCGTCAAGCGCATGCTGCGCGTCGTCGATCGGCTGGAAAAGGACAATCGCCTGTCCACTGCCGTCGACCGTCAGGACGCGGTCGCCTCGCAGGCCATCATCCAGGAAGCCATGCTCGGGCCGGACAGCTGAAGCTCCGGCGCCATCGCCGTTTTCAACCAGGGAGGAAAGACCATGAAATTTCTGCTTGCCACCGCCACCGCTGCCCTGATGGCGCTGTCTATAGGCTCGTCGTTTTCCGCGGACCTCGCGCCGCTCAATTCCGACACCGAGAAGGATCGCATCGACTGGTCGCAGGTCGAGGCCAAGTTCGGGGCTTTCCCCAAGCTGCCCGAGGGCACCAAGGCGGGTGCGGTCTCCAAGACGCTGACCAACGAATACTGGCGTTCGCTGGGAGAGGGCTACAAATCGTTCGGCGACCGCACCGGCGTGCCCGTGGTCTACCAGGCGGCGCAGAGCGAGGGCGACCAGCTCGGCCAGCTCACCATCGCCGAAGGCCTGGTCACGCAAGGCTACAACGTGCTGCTCGTTTCGCCGCAGACCGACTCCAACCTGCAGCCGATCATGGAACAGGCCAAGGCCGCCAATGTGCCGGTGGTCAACGTCAACGACGCGGTCATCCCGCAGGCCGAGCACTATGTCGGCAATGTCCAGCGCGACAACGGCGTGCGCGTCGCCAAATGGTTCATCAAGAATCGGCCGGACGGCGGCAAGGTCGCCATCGTCGAAGGCCAGGCCGGCGTCTACGCCGCCGTCCAGCGTACCGACGGTTTCAAGACCACGGTCACCGAGGCCGGCAAGTTCGAGGTCGTCGCCAGCGTCCCCGGCAACTGGGATCGCCAGACCTCCTACGACGCTGCCACCAACATCCTGCAGCAGCACCCCGACCTGATCGGCTTCTATGCCAACAATGACGGCATGGCGCTGGGCATCGTCGAGGCGGTCAAGGCTGCCGGGCTGCAGGACAAGGTCGCCGTGTTCGGCACCGACGGCATCTCCGACGCCTATGCCTCGATCCGCGCCGGCGAGCTGACCGGCACCGTCGATTCGTTCCCGGTGCTGACCGGCGAGGTGGCGCTGGAATCGGCGCTGCGACTGGTGGCCGGGCAGAAGCTGCCGCGCGTCGTCGCCACGCCGCAGGCGCTGATCACCAAGGACAATGCCGACCGCTACTCTGGCGCCGGCGACGCCGTGCGCAAGGCGCTGCTCGAGGACGCGGCAGCGGGCCAGTAGAGCAGGGCCGGCAGGTGCCGGCCTTGGGTCGGCACCTTGCCTGGAGAACCGAAGCAATGTCAGTCATCTCCCGGCTGCAATTCGAAGGCATTTCCAAAGAGTTTCCGGCCGTGCGGGCGCTGAGCGATGTGTCCTTTTCGGTCGGCGCCGGCGAAATCCATGGGCTGCTCGGTGAAAACGGCGCCGGCAAGTCGACGCTGCTGCGCATCCTGTCAGGCGTCTACCGGCCGACGGCGGGAAGCGTGCTTATTGACGGCAAACCGGTGACGCTGAACACCCCGGTCGCGGCCCGCGCCGCCGGCGTGGCGATGGTCCATCAGGAGTTACAGCAGGTGCCACGCCTCAGCGTCGCCCAGAACATGTTTCTCGGCCATCCGTTGACGCGCGGCGGCGTCTTCGTCGCACGGGGCGAGCAGGAAAGCCGCGCTGCGGAAGCCCTGGCCGCCATCGACCCGACCATCGATCCGGCAGCCCCGCTTGGCTCGCTGAAGGTGGCGCAGCGGCAGATCGTCGAGATCGCCCGGGCGCTGCTCGACCGCGCCAGGATCGTGGCGATGGACGAGCCGACGTCGAGCCTCACGCCGAGCGAGTTCGAACGGCTGGCGGAAGTCATTGCCGGTCTGGCACGCGACGGTGTCGCCGTCGTTTATGTCTCGCACAAGCTGGACGAGGTGTTCGGCATCTGCGAGCGCGCCACTGTCATGCGCGACGGCGTTGTGGTCGAAACCGTCGATCTCGCGCAGGTGTCGGAAAAGGCCGTCGTTTCGATGATGGTCGGCCGCGAGCTTGCCCAGGAACAACACCGCTCGCATGCTTCCCCCGAGGTCAGGCTGAGCTTGCGTGGCCTCACCTCGGCAACCAAGGTCCGTGACGTTTCGTTCGACCTGCATCGCGGCGAGGTGCTGGGCGTTGCCGGCCTGGTCGGCTCGGGCCGCACCGAACTGCTGCGGCTCCTGGCCGGCGCCGACCGGGCCTCATCAGGCGCAATAGAGATCGACGGCAAGGCGGTAAAGCTTTCCAGTCCGCGCGACGCCATCGCGGCCGGCATCGGCCTGGTGCCGGAGGAGCGCAAGCGCGAAGGCATCGTGCCGCTGCGGTCGATCTCCAGCAACATGGCGCTGGCCTCGATGGGCGTGTTCGCGCCGCGCGGCGTCATCGATCACAAAAGGCTGAAACGGGTCGCAGCCGAGAAGATGAAGCGGGTCAATCTCAGGCCGTTCCTGCTCGACCGGCCGATCCGCCTGTTCAGCGGCGGCAACCAGCAGAAAGCGATCATCGGCCGCTGGCTGGCGGCGGGAACACGGATCCTTCTGTTCGACGAGCCGACGCGCGGCATCGATGTCGGCGCCAAGGCGGAGATCTACCACCTGATCGAGGAACTCGCCGCCGAAGGCCATTCGGTAATCGTCGTGTCGTCCGAACTCCCCGAGGTGATCCGGCTCGCCGACCGCGTGCTGGTCATGCGCGACGGCACGGTCGCCGCCGAACTGGGCCGTGCAAGTCTCAGCGAACAGGCGATCGCCGCGCACGCCATACCCCAAACGGAGATTGAGGCCGGCAAGGCGCAAGGCCATCGGGCCGGTGCATAACGGACAGGACCAGCGGATGACCGATATAATCGAACACACAGCAGCGCGCCCAAGGGCAGATCTCCTGCACCGGTTTTCCGTGCGCGACGCCGGCACGCTGATCGGACTGGTGGTGATCCTCGCCGTCTTCGGTGCACTGGTCCCCGGCTTCTTTGCCGAGCGCAATCTGATCAACATCCTGCAGCAATCGAGCATCAATGCCTGCCTGGCGTTGGGCATGACGCTGGTCATCATCTCGGGCGGCATCGATCTGTCCGTCGGGCCGACGGCAGCCCTTTCGGCGGTCATCTCGGCCTCGATGCTGGTTGCCGGTGTGCCGTTTCCGCTGGCCATCGCCGCCGGCTTCGCCATCGGCCTTGCCTGCGGACTGCTCAACGGCGTGCTGGTCGCCTATGTCGGGCTGCAGCCCTTCATCGTCACGCTGGGAACGCTCAGCACCTACCGGGCGCTGGCGCTGATCTATACCGGCGGCAATCCGGTGCTCGGCCTGCCTGCCGGCTTCCGTGCCATCTTCAACGGCTCGCTGTTCGGATTGCCGTTGGCGGTCATCATCGTGGCGGTGGTCGCGCTGATTGCCTGGATCATCCTCAAGAAGACGCCGTTCGGCGAATATCTGCTCGCCGTCGGCGGCAATGAGGAGGCGGCCTACATAGCCGGCGTGCCGATCGCCCGCACCAAGATCGCCGCCTATATGATCTCGGGCCTGCTGGCAGCGCTTGCAGCGCAGATCCTGATCGGCCGGCTGGGTGCGGCCGAACCCATTCTGGGCAATCTCTGGGAGCTCGACGCCATAGCAGCGGCGGCGATCGGCGGCGCCTCGCTGATGGGCGGCAAGGGCAGCGTCGTCGGCACCATCCTGGGTGCCGTCATTCTTGGCAGCATGCGCAACGGCCTGACGCTGATGAACGTGCAGTCCTTCTATCAGCTCCTGGCAACTGGCCTTATAATCCTCGCCGCGATGCTTATCGATCGCGTGACGAGGGGACGTGGATGACCTTGACCGGGCTGGACCTGAAAGCAGTAGGACCGCGCATTCGCATGATGATGCCGCATCTGACGCCGCTCGAGGCGAAGGTGGTTGAAACGGTCTTCGGACGGCGCGGCTTCGACGAGACCATACCGCTCAAGCAGATCGCCGAGGAGGCCGGTGTCTCGGAGGCGATGGTGGTCAAGATCGCCAAGAAGCTGGGTTTTTCCGGCTATCGCGACTTTCGCACGGCGGTCTATGAATACAGCCGCCTGCCGACCGCCGAGATGCATCAGGAGCTGTCGGTGGACGACAGTTCGGCCGAGATCGTGCAGAAGGTGTTCCGCACCTCCATCCAGGCGCTGGAGGAGACGCTGGCCATCCTCGACATGGACGATTTCGACCGTGCCGCCGATCTGCTTTACCGCGCCAGGAATCGCGATTTCTACGGCGTCGGCGGCTCGGCGCAGATCGCACGCGACGTTTCGCACAAATTCCTGCGCATCGGCATCCGCACCTCTGTCTACGACGATTCGCACATGATGCTAATGTCCGCCTCGCTGCTCGGCGCCGACGACATCGCCGTCGGCTTTTCGCATTCCGGCAATACCAGCGCCGTCATCGACGCCATCCAGCTTGCGCGCAAAAGCGGCGCGCGCACGCTGGCCATCACCAACTATGACAACTCGCCATTGGCAGCCGTCGCCGACATCGTGCTCTGCTCGACCGCGCAAGGCTCGCCGTTGATGGGTGAGAACGCAGCGGCGCGCATTGCCCAGCTCAACATCCTCGACGCGCTGTTCGTGGCGGTCGCGCAACGCGACTACCAGGCGGCGGAGCGCAATCTCGGCCGCACCATGTCTGCGGTGACGTCGAAACGGAAAGATAAGGGCACATGACGGCTTCCCCGCCGCTGGTGACCGTATTCGGCAGTCTGCATTACGATATCATGGTCGAAGCCCCCGATCGCCCACGCAAGGGCGAAACGGTCACCGGCCATGCCTGGCATCCAAAATGCGGCGGCAAGGGCGGCAACCAGGCGGTGTCGGCAGCGCGGGCCGGCGTGCGTGCGGCAATGATCGGCGCTGTCGGCGACGATGATTTCGGCCGCGCGCTTCTCGACAATCTCGATCGCAACGGCGTCGACCAGCGCTTCGTGGGAGTGGCTGCGGGCGCCGGCTCGGGCATGAGCGTAGCGATCTTCGACGACAGCGGCGACTATGGCGCGGTAATCGTCTCGGGCAGCAATCTCACTCTCGGCGAAAAGGACATTACTGAGGCGGCCGAGCTGATCGCGCAAACGGCGGTTCTGCTGCTGCAAAACGAGGTACCGGAAGGCGCCAACATTGCCGCGGCGCGGGCGGTGAAGGCGCATTGCGGCTGCGTCGTCCTCAACGCGGCACCCGCGCGAAAGCTGTCAGCCGAACTGGTCGCACTCACCGATATCGTCATCGTCAATGCCATCGAGGCGGAATTCCTGACCGGCGTTGCGGTCGTCGACACGCTCGAGGGGGCTGCGAAGGCGGCCGGTATGCTCGTCGGTTCCTATCCGGCCGCGATCGTCACGGCAGGCGGCGAGGGCGTTGCCTATCGCGACCGTGGCGGCCAGGCGTTCGCACTGCCTGCGATGCCGGTGAAGGTCATCAGCACCCACGGTGCCGGCGATGAATTCGTTGGGGCCTTCGCGGCTGGGCTTGCGCGTGGGCAGCCCGTCGAGGCGGCACTTGCCGCCGCCAATGCCGCCGCTGCCTCGCTGGTCGCAACGCCAGAGCGCGGGCGCGGGGGTCTTGATCAATCTGAGCCTGCTCAGTGACCGCCGCGATTCAATCGCTGTCGCGCGCGATCAGTTCCAGCGGCCAGACTTCACGGATGATGCGTGCGCCTTCGGCGCCGGCGTAAGCCGGGATCGATGCCAGCAGCATTTCGGCCAACCGCTCGCCCATCGGCTCAAGCGCCGGGCGGAAGCCGGTCAGCGCCGGCGAAAAATAGCGGCAGAGCGGCGTGTCGACGATGACGATCACCGCAACGTCGTGGCCGGGCCTGATGCCCGCCTCGGCCAGAGCCTTGCAGCCGCCAAGCGCCATCGCGTCGTTGTTGAAGATGATGGCCGTCGGCGGGTCCTTGGAGTGCATGACCTTCGGCGTCACCGCGTAGCCGCCGGCCTCGTTGATGAAGCCGTCGGCGATCAGTTCGGGGTCGAATTCGATGCCGTGCCGCCGCAACGCCTTGCGATAGCCGGCGAGGAACAGATAGCCGAAATTGAGGTCGAGCGACGGGCGGATGGCGGCGATGCGGCGGTGACCGCGCGCGACGAGACGATCGACCGCGTCAGCCCCGGCTTTTTCGAAATCGAGGTCGAGCGAGGGATAGGAATCGCCGCCGGAGCGGCTGCGGCCGAGCGTCGCGAACGGGAAACCGGCCTGGGTCAGATAGTCGATGCGCTCGTCCTCGCGCCGCGTCCAGGCCAGCACCACCGCATCGGCCCGCCGCGTCTCGACGACACGGCGCAGGCGCTCCTGCTGATAGTCGCCCGGCGCGCCCATCACTACGATCAGGTCGAGGCCGCTTTCGGCGAGCTTGGCCTGCAACCCGGTCAGGAACGGAATGAAGAACGGCTCGCCATATTCCTGGTCGCCCGGATGAGGCTGCAGCATGAAGGCGATCGAATGGGTGGCGCCGCGCCGCAGGCTGCGGCCGGACTGGTTCGGCGAATAATTCAGCTTCTTGGCCGCATCGAGCACGCGCTGGCGTGTGTCGGCATTGACGTCGGCGCGGCCGTTGAGTGCGCGCGACACCGTGCCGATCGAAATGTTCAGGTGACGTGCAAGGTCGTGAATACTGGACGCCAAAGGACAGTTCTCCCCCTTGCTTGGCTAGCACCGGCCGCTCTTCAGGCCAAGCCGGCATCACGTTTTTCGCTATCGGCCAATTGACATTCTACGCCATCGGGTGTGTTCTCGTAAACGTTTACGGAAGAACGTTTGCGGCCCTGCCGTGAACGCCGTGACGATCGGTCTGGAGGGGCCGAGAGGGAGGAGTGCTGGATGATCAATGTCGTCCTGGTCGGCTGCGGCGCGATGAGCAAAGCCTGGCTCGATGCAGCCAAGCAGATCGATGGGCTCGCCATTGTCGGCCTGGTTGATCTCGACGCCGAAAGGGCGCGGGCGAGGGCGCGCGAATACGAGCTTTCCGGCGCCGTCATCGGAACCGACCTCGACGCCGTGCTCGACCAGACCAGGCCCGACGCGGTATTCGACGTGGTGGTTCCCGCCGCCCGCCGCGAGGTCGCGCTTTCCGCCTTTGCCCACCATTGCCATCTCTTGACCGAAAAGCCGCTGGCCGACAGCCCGGACAATGCGCGTGCCATTGTCGAGGCGGCCCGCAGCGCCGGCCGCATCCATGCCGTCGTGCAGAACCGCCGCTATGTCGCCAATGTCAGGCGCATCCGGCGCTTTCTCGATTCCGGCGCCATTGGTGCGCCAACCAGCATCCACGCCGATTTCTTCGTTGCGCCGCATTTCGGCGGTTTTCGCGAAGAGATGCGCCATGTGCTGCTGCTCGATATGGCGATCCACACATTCGATGCGGCCCGCTACATGGTGGCCGGCGAACCGGCCGGCGTCTATTGCCACGAGTGGGAGCCGGCCAATTCCTGGTATCGGCAAGGGTCGTCGGCAGCCGCAAGCTTCGACCTCGGCGGCGGCAAGCTGTTCACCTATGCCGGCAGCTGGTGCGCGGCCGGCTTCCGTACCAGCTGGGACAGTACATGGCGGATCGTCGCCGAGCGCGGCAGCATTGTCTGGGACGGCGCGGACGGGTTGAAGGCGGAAGTCGTGCGGCCGGTCCGTGAAGGCCTGTTCGACCGCACCGAATCGATAGCCGTGCCGCCGCTCGACCCGGCAGATCGCGTCGGCGGCCATCTCGGCATCATCCAGGATTTCGTCCGCGCCGTCGAGACCGGCACCGCGCCGGAGACGCGCGGCGCCGACAACATCAAGAGCCTGTCCATGGTTTTCGCTGCGATCGAGAGCGCCGAAACCGGGCGCCGGGTCGCTATCGCCTCACAGGAAGGATCATGATGCCAAACCCGCTGCTCGACATCAGGATCGGCACCATGGTGCGCGCCAACCTCGACGACCCGGCCGCCTATGTCAGGCAGATCCTGCCGCTCGGATTCGAGAGCATCCAGCCGTTCTTCTGGCAGACGCTGGGCGGCAAGGACATTCCGCGGCTGGCGGGCGAGATCCGCGAGGCGATCGGCGATGCCGATGTCATCGTCTCGTCGATCGGCGTGTTCGGCAATCCGCTGGAGAGCGGCGAGATCGATCGCGGCGTGCTCGAGGCGTGGGAAACGATCATCGACAACGCGCATCTGTTCGGCACCAATGTGGTCAGCGGCTTTACCGGCCGCATCCGCGGCAAGCCGCTGCCCGACAGCCTGCCGCGCTTCCGCGAGGTCTGGGGGAAGCTGGCAAAGCGGGCCGCCGACAAGGGCGTGCGCATCGCCTTCGAGAACTGCGCCATGGACGGCAACTGGGCCAGCGGCGACTGGAACATCGCCCACAATCCGGACGCCTGGGAGCTGATGTTCAACGAATTGCCGGACGACAATCTCGGCCTGGAGTGGGAGCCCTGCCACCAGCTGGTCTATCTGATCGATCCGATCCCGCAGATCCGCAAATGGGCGCCGCGTATCTTCCACGTCCACGGCAAGGACGCGACGGTGCGCTGGGACGTGATCCGCGAACATGGCGTGTTCGGCCGCCTGCCGTTCGTTCAGATGCGCACCCCTGGCTTCGGCGATAGCGACTGGACGCGGGTGATCAGCGAGCTGCGGCTGGCCGGCTACAAGGGCGCCATCGACATTGAGGGCTGGCACGACCCGGTCTATCGCGGCGATCTCGAGATCACCGGCCAGGCGCGGGCACTGGATTATCTCCAACAATGCCGGGGAGGCGCGAGCTACCTGCCGAACCCGGTGTGAGGCTAATGCATGTCGCGCAAAAGTGCCCAGCGGTTTTGCGATAACGACATGCATAAAAACAGGACAAGCCGGCGGGAGGTGCCGGCCAGCGAAAGATTGCGGCGCAATGCCGAAGCGATCGTCAAAACCCCTCGGCTAGCGAGGGAACAAAGGGAGGATAAGTGCATGAGCATTACGATGAGAAGGACAGTTCTGCGCTCGACCGTCGCGGCGGCCGCGATGGCGCTCGCCGCCGCACTCTCGACCTTGCCGGCGCAGGCGCTCGATGCCCAGTGGTGCAAGGATGTCCATATCCGTTTCTTCGTCGGCGGTGCCGAGGGCGATGCCTTCGGCACGATCGTCTATAATGGCGCGAAGCAGGCGGCGGCCGATCTCGGGCCGAAGGTCGACTACATCTTTTCCCAGTGGGATGTCGAGAAGATGGTGCAGCAATTGCGCGAGGCTGTCGCGGTCAAGCCCCAAGGCATCGCCATGATGGGCCACCCCGGCGACGCCGCGATCATGCCGCTGGCCGAACAGGCGCACAAGGACGGCATCAAGATGATGTACCAGAACGTGCCGGTGCCGACGGTCACGGCGGCGTTCGGCGGCGGCTATGTCGGTGCCCAGCAGGAGCAGCAGGGCCGCGCGCTTGGCGCCGAGGCGGTCAAGCTGGCCGGGCTCAAGGCCGGCGATAAGGCAATCATGATCGGCCCGTTCGAGAACGAGAGCCGCGGCGCGCGCGAGCGCGGCACTGTCGCTGCCCTCAAGGAAGCGGGCGTCGAGGTCATACAGCTCTCCTCGCCGCCAAGCGGCGAATGGGCTTCCGACCCAAATCTGGCCCTTCCGGTGATCACCGCGGCACTGCTCAACAATCCCGACGTCAAGGCGGTTGGCTATCCCGGCGGGCAGATGCTGGGCAACGTCCCGACTTACATGCAGGCGGCGGGCAGGAAGCCGGGCGATATCTTCAACTTCGGCTTCGACACCAGCCCGCAGATCGTCGAGGGCTTCAAGGGCGGCTGGGTGCAGCTGACGGCCGACCAGCAGCCGTTCCTGCAAGGCTATCTGCCGATCCTCAGCCTCTGCCAGCAGGTGGTGCTCGGCCTTGCGCCGATGAACGTCGACACCGGCGCCGGCTTCGTCACGCCGCAGAATTACGAGATCGTCGCCGAGCTCGCCAAGCAGGCGTTGCGCTGACCTCCCAAGCCGTCGGCCGGGATCGAGCCCGGCCGGCGGGACCGCCGGCGAAAAGGCCGGCACGCGACAATCAAGCGAGGATCGCCATGGCCGAACGCATCATCGAACTGCGCGACATCAGCAAGTCCTATGGCCAGGTCTATGCGCTGGGCGGGGTCAATCTCAGCGTCGATCGCGGCGAGGTGGTCGGCCTGATCGGCGACAATGGCGCCGGCAAGTCGACGCTGATCAAGATCCTGTCCGGCGTGGTCAAACCGACTAGCGGCGAGATTCTCGTCCGCGGCAAGCCGGTGACCGGATGGAGCCCTGCGCGCTCGCGCGACGCCGGCATCGAGACCGTGTTCCAGGACCGGGCGCTCGCCGTGCAGCAGACGATCGTGCGCAATATCTTCATGGGCCGCGAGCTCACCGGCTGGCTTGGCTGGCTGAAGGTCAACAAGGAGATCGCGGAGGCGAGCCGGCTGATGCGCGAGATCGGCTTCACCTCGAAAGTGTTCACGCCACAGTCGATCGTCGGCCAGCTCTCGGGCGGCGAACGCCAGGGCGTGGCGATCGCGCGGGCCATCTATAAGAAGGCGGAGCTGATAGTCCTCGACGAACCGACGACCGCGCTATCGCTGACCGAGACCGCCAAGGTCTTCCACTTCGTGCGCCAGGTGCGGGCGAGCGGGCGCTCGATCCTGTTCATCGGCCACAACATCCACCATGTCTACGATATCGCCGATCGCTTCGTGGTGCTGGACCGTGGCAAGGTCGCGCTCACCGCCGACCGCAGCGAGGTCAAATCGGCCGAGGATCTGATCAATTTCATGGAAGACGTCGCCCACCCCAGCGGATTGCCGGGGTTGCACGACGCGGGCGATGCGGGGAGGGCGGCACGATGAGCAAGACCATGGAACCCGATCTGCAGAGCCCCCTCGGCGGCACGCATGGCGAAACCGCCGGGAAAGAGTGGAGACACCCGTCCGACAACTGGCTGCGCGGGTTCATCCTCGACAACCGCGCCGCGCTCGGCACGCTTGCCGTGTTCATCGTCATGATGGCGGTGTTCATGATCGCCAACCCGATCGTGTTCACCACCTGGTATCTCTACAGTTCCGTGCTGACCACGCTGCCGGTGGCGCTGTTCGTGGTGGTGCCGCTGGTCTTCGTCGTCACTTGCGGCGAGATCGACCTGTCGTTTCCGGCGACGATGGGCTTTGCCTCCTGGGTGTTTGCGCTGGTCGTGCAGGCCGGCTACGACCCGTTCCTCGGCATCGCCGCCGCAATGATAACCGGCATGCTGCTCGGCTTCCTGGTCGGCTCACTGGTCGTCTATGGCGGGCTGTCGTCGCTGATCGCCACGCTCGGCATGAATTTCCTGCTGCGCGGCCTGATCCAGATCATCAACGAGGGCAGGTCGACGGCGCTGACCGGCCTTGCCGACAGCTGGGCCTACAAGATCTTCTCCAGCCAGCTTTACGGCATTCCGGTGCAGATCTTCTGGGCCATCGGCTTCGTCGTGCTGTCGGCGCTGCTCTACAACCGCCATCGCTTCGGCGCGCAGGTCAAGGTGGTCGGCGACAATCCCGACAGCGCCCAGCAGATGGGTATCGACGTCAAGCGCGTGCGGGTAAAAGTGTTCGTCTTCGTCGGCATCGGGGCTGCGATCGCCGGCACGTTTTCGGTGATGATCAACTTCACCTGGTGGCCGACGGCGGGCGACGGATACCTGCTGCCGGTGCTGGCATCGGTGTTCGTCGGCGGCACTCCGACCTGGGGCGGCATCGGCACCGTCGTCGGCGGTGCGATCGGCGCGGTCACGGTCTCCTTCATCCAGACAGGCGTCGTCGCGGCAGGCCTGAGCGGCTTCTACGTCCAGTTCTTCAACGGCCTGATCATCATCCTGTCGCTGCTCGGCCATAAGTGGAACCAGGCGCGGTATCGGTAGTTCAGCCGAGCACAAGTATGAGACGAACCGTCTTGAGCATTCTACCGCCAGTCGAGTAGCGGCGTTTCACCCATTGGTTTTTCTTCAACAACCGGGGCTTCAGCCTGCTCCTTACGAAGTGCTTCCTCCAGAATAATTTTCGCGTCTTCTAGCGCCAGCAAAAATTCATCGAGACACTCACGCAATTCATTTCTTGAAAGAAGCTCAAAATCACCGCGCTTCCAAACCAAAGGCTGGCGTTTGGCCGAATCACCTTTTCCTACTTTTGGAAAGCAGAGAAATTCGCCAGGCGATTTTCTAAAATCGGTAAGCGAAAACACGGCATCTTCGAAAATCGTGGCAAGTAGACGCATTTGCCAGTTAGTCAATGGGAAGTTCGCCCAACCCACAGTGAAAATTGGAACCTGAAGCCCATTTTCAACGATTGTAATTAGAGGCTTAACAGGAACAACAAGACCTTTTCCAACTCGAAATGGCTCAACTATTTCGTCAAAACAGGGCTTGCCGAAGTAGCCCCTTTTTTCATCGTAGTCATAAAATGCCTCAACATACTCGGCGACGATGCCACGACTATTTGCTCGTCCCTTCGACATTGCCGCAATTAACGCCGTGCGCCGATCGAGCCCGTAGACAATTCGATCTCGAATAATCGGCGACGCGGCAGAATATGTAGTCGTTGGGAATCCGGTCACGAACCTGACGAGTTCTTTCGTGGTTCGAACGCGATCGGGGAAAACATATCGGACCCAGTTGTGAGCGTAGGGAGGCCTGCTAAGTTTGCTTATCTGCACGAGCGTTCCTCATTAGTGCCGGGTTTGACGTAAGAAATATCGCTGGATGAGATCGTCGGATATCTCCATTCCAGGATTGCTCCTCCCCGAAGCATTATACACTAGGTCCCACGGCCCGCCTTTTTCGTGGGACATGTTCACAAGTTTGGTCGCCCCCAAGCGCATGTATTTGTCAATTATCGGATACAGGAAATTTGCATCAGAACCGCTCATCGTTTCGTATACAGGCACTCTTTTTAACGAATTTAAGTCGAGCCTTGTAGCCCTTGTCCTAATATCTGCAGCCCCAAAAGATTTAAATTCCGAATATATTTCTCTAATTACTGGACCGTAGTCCCAGGCTTCTATCTTTGCCTCAATCAACGGTTCTCCAAAATTGGCTAGATATGTGGAATGCAGAAAATATATTATCTTGTTGATCTCAAGATTTGTAATTCCCAGCCCTTCGCCATCCGCGCGATCGAGCACCAAGTTAGCAATATACCGCGAGTCGTAAGCCATGCAAGCGATTGTACCCTATTTGTTCTGGGGTGCCAGACAATTTTCCATATGCCTCACGCCCCCGTCACAAACCCGTCCAGCACGCGTTTCTGGCCGGCTTTGTCGAAGTCGATGGTCAGCTTGTTGCCTTCGATGGCCGAGATGTTGCCGTTGCCGAATTTCTGGTGGAAGACGCGGTCGCCGACGCTGAAGGGGGACGGCGTGTCGGCGACGGATTTGGCGACCAGTTCGCCGTCGATGGTGCGGCCCTTGACCGAGGTGCGGCCAGCGCCGTAGCCGGAGTCGGTCTCGCCATAGCCGATGCGCTCGACCTGGTGGCCGGAACGCGTGCCCCAATTGCGGTCTGTGGCCTCGGTGCGGTTGGCTTGAGCGCGCTGCCAGCCCGGCGTCGCATAGGTGCTGGAGAAGCTTCCCGCCTTTTCCGCGCCGACATTGTCGAAGCGCGAGGCGCCATAGGGATTCTGCCTTCCTGCTCCTTGGCCGCCACGGCCCGAGGCGAACGAGCCGCCGCCATAAGAATTGCCGTAGCCGCCGTAGCTGTTGCCACTCTCGGCGATATCGACATGAGCTTCCGGCAGTTCTTCGAGAAAGCGTGAGGGAATGGTCGATTGCCACAGACCGTGGATGCGTCGGTTGGAGACGAACCACAGATGCAGGTTCTTCTTGGCGCGGGTCAGCCCGACATAGGCAAGGCGGCGCTCTTCCTCCAGCCCGGAGCGGCCGCCTTCGTCCAGTGACCGTTGGTGCGGGAACAGGCCTTCCTCCCAACCGGGCAGGAATACGGTCTCGAATTCGAGGCCCTTGGCCGAATGCAGCGTCATGATGTTGACCGCGTCGAGCTCGGCATTCTGCTCGGCGTCCATGACGAGTGCGACGTGTTCGAGGAAGGAGCGCAGCGATTCGTACTCCTCCATGGAGCGGATCAACTCCTTGAGGTTCTCCAGCCGGCCGGGTGCTTCGACCGAGCGGTCGTTCTTCCACATGTCGGTGTAGCCGCTCTCCTCCAGAATGGTCTCGGCGAGCTCGGTGTGCGGCGTGGTTTCGAGAGCCTTTTGCCAGCGTTCGAAATTGGCCGATACCTCGCGCAGCGCGGCGCGCGGCTTCGGCTTCAGCTCGTCGCTCTCGGCGAGTTTTGCCGCCGCCTCCAGCATCGGGATGCGCAGCGCCCGTGCGGTGTCGTGGATCTGGCGGATGGTGGCCTCGCCCAAGCCGCGCTTCGGCACGTTGGCGATGCGCTCGAAGGCGAGGTCGTCGGCGCCTTGCGCAACGACGCGGAAGAAGGCCAGCGCATCGCGGATTTCGAGCCGCTCATAGAAGCGCGGGCCGCCGATGACGCGGTAGTTGAGGCCGAGCGTGACGAAGCGGTCCTCGAACTCGCGCATCTGGAAGGAGGCGCGGACGAGAATCGCCATATCGTTCAAATTGTGCTTCTGGCGCTGGTAGGCCTCGATCGTCTCGCCGACGGCGCGGGCCTCCTCTTCGGAATCCCAGGCGGCATGGACATGCACCTTCTCGTCGTCCTCGGCGATCTTTTCGGTGAACAGCGTCTTGCCGAAGCGGCCCTCATTGTGGGCGATCAGGTGGGACGCCGTGCCGAGGATGTGCGCAGTGGAGCGATAATTGCGCTCCAGCCTGATGATGGTGGCGCCGGGGAAATCCTTATCGAAGCGCAGGATGTTGTCGACCTCGGCGCCGCGCCAGCCATAGATCGACTGGTCGTCGTCGCCGACGCAGCAGATGTTGACGGTGGATAGGCGCGGGCTTCCCTCCCCCTTGAGGGGAGGGTGGCCGGGCGAAGCCCGGTCGGGTGGGGTCCGTGCGGCAGTGCTCGACCTACCGGCGGCAGTGCTCGACGCTCTAGCGGTGCCTTCTGCGGCAACCCCCTCCGCCCGCTTCGCGGGCACCTCCCCCTCAAGGGGGGAGGATTGCGGCCGCTGCGCCAAGAGCCGCAGCCACATGTACTGGGCGGTGTTGGTGTCCTGATACTCGTCAACGAGGATGTAGCGGAAGCGCTTGTGGTATTCCTTCAGCACGTCCGGATTGGCGCGGAAGATGCGGATCGGGTGGCACAGGAGATCGCCGAAGTCGCAAGCGTTCAGCGTTTTCAGCCGCTCCTGGTAGGCCTTGTAGAGCTCGCGGCCCTTGCCGTTGGCGAAGGCACGGGCATCGCCCTCGGGGATGTCGGCGGGGCCAAGGCCCTTGTTCTTCCAGCCGTCGATCATCTGGGCGAACTGCTTGGCCGGCCAGCGCTTGTCGTCCAGCCCTTCGGCCTGGATAAGCTGCTTGATCAGGCGCACGACATCATCGGTGTCGAGAATGGTGAAGTCGGATTTGAGCCCGGCCAGCTCGGCATGTCTGCGCAGCAGCTTCACTCCAATCGAGTGGAAGGTGCCGAGCCACGGCATGCCCTCGACATTGCCTTCGCCGATCAACAGGCCGATGCGCTGCTTCATCTCGCGCGCCGCCTTGTTGGTGAAGGTGACGGCGAGGATCTGCGAGGGGAAAGCCTTGCCGGTGGCAAGGATGTGGGCGATGCGGGTGGTCAGGACGCGCGTTTTGCCGGTGCCGGCGCCGGCCAGCACCAGCACCGGGCCTTCGGTGGTTTCCACCGCCAGCCTCTGCTCGGGGTTGAGGCCGTTGAGATAATCGGGCGCGTTGTTCTGGTTGCTGCGGGCAGCCATGGCGCGCGCGGCAATGCCCGACGGGGCCACGGGCCGCGCGTTCGGTTCGTCAAAAAAGGGCATGTCTTCCGAAAAGCCGGACATCTCCCCCCGAATGTAGTGATTCGGCAGCGAAAGGCCAGAAGTGTCTCCGTTTTGTTCTCTGTCCAGTCGGTAGACTCACAATCTGAATGGGTCCGCTAACCAAAACGCCGGGCTTGCGATGGGCCGGCGCCGTAAAACGCCGAGCTTGCTTGACAGGGGAGGCGGGCCGGAGAAAGTTGCGTGGGGGCAGGAACGCAATGCGGGGTTGCCCATGGACGCGTCGCGGAGCGCACCAGTCGAAGGAGCACCGTCTTGGCTGTGGTCATCACCTCCCTGATCCTTTTCCTCATCGGCCTGGCGGTTGGCGGCGGCGGCATCTGGCTCGTGACGCTGGGGGGCAGCTGGTATTACGTCATCGTCGGTCTAGCTTTCCTTGTCGCGGCCTGGCTGCTCTACAGGCGCAGATCCACGGCGCTGTGGCTCTACGCGGCGATCGTGCTCGGCACGCTCGCCTGGGCGGTCTGGGAGATCGGCTTCGACTGGTGGGAGCTCGGCCCGCGCGGCGGCATCATCGTGCTTGTCGCGCTATGGCTGTTGACGCCATGGGCGCGGCGCGGGCTTACCGGTCCCGACGGACGCGCGCCGCTGATCCTCGCCGTGCTGGCCTCGCTTGCGGTCGCCGGCTATTCGATGACGACCGATCCAAAGGATATTGCGGGTGAACTCAACACCGACAAGGTGACGCCGACGGCCGATCTCGGCGGCAACGTGCCGGCTGGCGAATGGCACTATTACGGTCGCACGCAATATGGCCAGCGCTATTCGCCGCTCGACCAGATCACCGCCGAAAACGTTGCCAATCTGCAGCCGGCCTGGACCTATCGCACCGGCGACGTGAAAGGGCCCGACGACATTGGCGAGACGACCTATCAGGTGACGCCGCTAAAAATCGCCGACACGCTCTACATCTGCACGCCGCATAATTTCGCCATCGCCATCGATGCCGCGAGCGGTAAGGAGAAATGGCGCTTCGATCCGCAGGTCAAGCTCAACAAGGACCGCCAGCACCAGACCTGCCGCGGCGTGTCCTATTATGCCGATGCCAAGGTCGCCGCCGGCCAGCCCTGCGCCACACGCATCTACCTGCCGACATCCGACGCCCGGCTGATCGCGCTCGATGCGGCGAATGGCCAGGTCTGCCCGACTTTCGCCGAAGGCGGCACGCTGAACCTGCTCGCCAACATGCCATATCCGAAGCCGGGCTATTATTATTCGACCTCGGCGCCGCTGATCGTCGCCAACAAGATCATCGTCGGCGGCGCGGTCAACGACAATTATTCGACGCAGGAGCCGTCCGGGGTCATCCGTGCCTACGATGCCGACACCGGCGCGCTGTTGTGGAATTGGGATTCCGGCAATCCGGACCAGACGACGCCGCTGCCGCCGGACCAGACCTACACCAACAACTCGCCCAACATGTGGTCGACGGCGAGCGTCGACGAGAAGCTCGGGCTGCTTTATGTGCCGCTCGGCAACAAGACGCCGGACCAACTCGGTGCCGGACGCAGCGCCAATGACGAGAAATTCTCCTCTTCGATCACCGCGCTCGATCTCAACAGCGGACAATTGCGCTGGGTGCGGCAGACCGTGCACCACGATCTCTGGGACATGGACGTGCCGGCGCAGCCGACGCTGGTCGACATCACCACGGAAAGTGGCGTGGTGCCGGCGCTGGTCGGGCCGACCAAGCAGGGCGACCTCTATGTGCTCGACCGGCGCAGCGGCGAGCCGATCGTTCCGGTCAAGGAAGTGCCGGCGCCGGGCGGCGCGATCGAAGGCGACCATACCTCGCCGACGCAGCCGGTCTCGGATCTCAGCTTCAGTCCGAAACCGCTGACCGGCGCGGATATGTGGGGCATCACCATGTTCGACCAGCTGGCCTGCCGGATCGAGCTCCGGAAGTTGCGCTATGAGGGCCGCTACACGCCGCCGTCGCTGCAGGGCTCGCTGATCTACCCCGGCAATTTCGGCACCTTCAACTGGGGCGGCGTGGCAGTCGATCCGGTCCGGCAGGTGATGTTCGGCATGCCGACATACCTGGCGTTCATCTCCAAGCTGGTGCCGCGCGCCGACGTGCCGCCGCCCGGCGACACCAAGGGCAGCGAACAGGGCCTGAACCGCAATGACGGTGCGCCTTACGCAGTAATATTGAAGCCGTTCCTGTCGCCGCTCGGCATTCCCTGCCAGGCGCCGCCCTGGGGCTATGTGGCGGGTGCCGACCTTCGGACCGGAAAGATCGTCTACAAGCACCGCAACGGCACCGTCTACGACATGACGCCATTGCCGCTGCCATTCAAGGTCGGCGTGCCCGGCATTGGCGGGCCGATGATCACTGCCGGCGGCGTCGCCTTCCTCGGTGCGGCGGTCGATGACTATGTGCGCGCTTATGACCTGACGACCGGCAAACAGCTCTGGCAGGCGCGGCTGCCGGCGGGCGGGCAGTCGACACCGATGACCTACACGGTAGCCGACGGGCGCCAGTTGGTCGTCATCGTTGCCGGCGGCCACGGCTCGGTCGGTACCAAGCCGGGCGACTATGTGATGGCCTATACGCTGCCGAAATAGAGAAGTTCCTTCAGAGCCCGAGATGCCCTTTCAGGTCGGGTACAGATGCAAGTACCTCACTGGTCAGCTGCGGGCCGGCGGCTGTCTCGGCCTGCTGGACCAGCATCGTGCCGGCCTGGCTGATCTGTGCCAGCGTGAGGCCCGATGCCTTGAGTATGGCGACGCCGTTGATCAGCGCGCCGGTCTTTTCGCCGAGAGCGCCACCGAGCGCGCCCTCCAGCGAGGACAGGAGGCCACCGCCGGAAGCCGCGCCGGGAGCCATGACATCATATTGCTTGGCCAGGGCGTCGGCGCCCGGGATCTTGGCGAAGAAGCTGGACAGGGTCGTGCCTTCCGCCTCGTGTTCGAGCACCGAGAAAATCGTGCCGGCGATCTTTTCCGTCAAAGCCTGGTTGAGACCGGATTTCTGGGAGACGGTGTTGATGATGTCCTGAACGTCCATGACCTTTCCTCACGCTTTGGTGTTTGCGGGCGGGTGCCGGTTGGCGCGGATTTTGATCAACGATCGTTTGAATGCGGTGAAGGCAGTGAACCGCAGCGCCAGCAAAGCCATAGCGGCGAGGGCGAACCCACTTGCCAGAAGCGGGGAGGGAAAGGTCATGGGCGTGTTCCTTCGTCAATCAGGCATTCTTTTCCCGCCAAATGGCCATTGTCGTTCGCCAAATGGCCCGAGTGAGGCATAGCCCGGTAACTTCTTTTTACATTGTGGTGCGTGCATTTAGCATTGCCACAAAGGACCAAAATTTAACGACAGTGGGGCTAGCGGCATCACGGCCCTCGTGCAGGGACTTATGGCAGCCTCACTCAGCCGTGACTGGACCAGGCAAGCTTCGGCTCTATGTTGCCGCGGGGGGCGCCGACGAGGAGCGCGCCATGACAACACCTGCCGAACCCGCCGTCGCCGAGCCTGTCATTACCCAGGCGATGATCGATGCCTATGACGAATACACGCATCTGACGCTCGACCGACGGCGCTTCATGGAGCAATTGACCAGGCTTGCCGGATCGGGTGCGGCAGCTGCCGCGATCGCGCCGCTGCTGGCGGCGAACTCGGCCCAGGCGGCAATCGTGGCGGAAGACGATCCGCGTCTGAAAGGCAAGGACATCAGCTATCCCGGCAGCGCCGGCGAGATGAAGGGCTATCTGGTCAGGCCGGCGGACCAGACCGGCAAGCTTGGCACGGTCATCGTGGTGCACGAGAACAGGGGTCTCAACCCGCATATTCGTGATGTGGCGCGGCGCGCGGCGCTGGAAGGGTTCGTGGCGCTTGCGCCGGACTTCATGACACCGCTCGGCGGCACGCCGGACGATGAAAACAGGGCACGTGACCTGTTTTCCCAGCTCGATCCAGCACAGGTCGCCGCCAATGCCGTGGCAACCGTCGCCTATCTCAAAGGCTACAAGGACGGCAACGGCAAAGTCGGCGCCGTCGGCTTCTGCTGGGGTGGCGGCACGGTGAACATGCTGGCCGCCAACGCGCCGGACCTCGCCGCCGCCGTCGCCTATTACGGCATGCAGCCAAAGGCCGAGGACGTGCCGAAGATCAAGGCCGCGCTCATGCTGCATTATGCCGGGCTCGACACCCGCACCAATGCCGGCATCGATGCCTTCAAGAAGGCACTCGACGCGGCTCATGTCGAATACTCGGTCTATGTCTATGAAGGTGCCAACCATGCCTTCAACAACGACACGTCGGCGGCCCGCTACGACAAGAAGGCGGCTGACCTCGCCTGGGGCCGGACGATCGCTTTCCTCAAGGAGAAGCTGGCCTGATCAGGTGGGCGCCGGCGCCGGTTTGTGAAGGGCGACGCCGGCCACCACCAGCGCGATGCCGATGCAGTCGGTGAGGCTCGGCACCTGCCGCAGCACAATGACGCCGATCAACGTTGCGGTGACCGGCAGCAATGACAGCATCAGCGCGAAGCTGGAGCGCGGCAGCCGCGACATGGCAAGCTGGTCGCAAATATAGGGAATGACCGACGAGCAGATGCCGACGCCGACCCCCGCAAGCAGCAGCGGCGGCGCCGAGAAAGCCGGCAGAGCATCGGCGAAACCGATCGGCAGAACGACGAGAAGGGCGACCGCCATGGCGGCACCCAGCCCGGCGATGCCATCGCCGGCGCCGGCGCGCGCGACGCGGTGGCCGAGCACGATGTAGCCAACGAACAGCGTGCCGTTGAGGAAGGCCCAGAACAGGCCGACGGGATCGCTCGACCATTTGACGTCGATCAGCAACAGGGTGCCGGCGACAGCGATTGCGAGGGCGGCGAGATTGCGCGGGCTTCTGAGGCCAACAAGCGCAACGCCGATGGTGCCGACGAATTCGATCGCCGCCACCAGCGAGATCGGCAGCCGGTCGAGCGCCAGGTAAAACGAGCAATTCATCACCCCAAGGCAGACCCCGAAAGCCACAAGCAACAACCGCGTCGCGCGATCGGCGCGGGCGAAGACCGCCCATGGCCGGGTCAATGGGGCAAAGACGAGTGCCGCGGTGGCGATGCGCAGCCAAGCCATGCCGAGCACGCCGACATGCGGGAACAGCAGCACCGCGAAGGCCGGCCCGAGATAGTGGAACACGGCGCTGACGCCGAACCAGAGATGCGGTGGCACCGAGTTCGCCAGGGTAAAGGCGGGGCCGGCGAGTGCCGGACTTGCTGCTGGGGCTTGCGTCCGATCTTCCATAGGATCAGTATCGCAGGCGATTTTTGCCATTGATATGGATGATGGCCGGGCATTACGCCTTTTCCCTTTCTGAAAGCAAGGAACATTGCGCTGAAACGCCTTCGAAATGAAAATTCCGATCTGGATGCGGCTGACCTGAAAATCCTGCGCTTGCTGGAAGAGGATGCACGCACCAGCACCGCTGAACTGGCCCGCTCGGTCGGCCTGTCGGCGCCGAGCGTTGCCGAGCGCATCAAGCGACTGCAGGAAAGCGGTGTGATCGAGGCCTACACGGTGCGCATCAATCCGGCCGCGCTCGGCATGAAATTGTCGGCATGGCTGCGCATTCGGCCAGTGCCGGGGCAGCTCGCCGTCGTCGCCGAGATCATCCGCGACCTGCCGGAAATCGCCCAATGCGACCGGGTCACCGGTGAAGACTGTTTCATCGCGCTGGCGCATGTCGGCTCGGTGGCTGAACTCGAACGGGTGATCGACCGCATCATTCCCTATGCGATGACCAACACGGCGATCATCCAGTCGTCGCCGGTGGCGCCGCGGTCGCCGCTCGGGGCGGTGAAGCGGCCGCCCTGATGTCAACGCGTTGCTGGCGCCGCTAGACGGTGCTCAAGCTCGCGTCGCCACATCAAGGGCGCGCAGAGGAAAGTCCGCATCAACGGCAGACAGGTCATTCACCAGCATAATGGCGGCTTCGGCTTCTGCATCAGGAACTTCGGCAGCCATGGCGGCCAACCAAACCACACGACCCGGGACTCGGGCGGCCCAGCGCGATGCACCAGACAAACCTGTCATATTGTCCTCATAGGCCATTAACGGCCTATCGTCGCAATCGCCCTCAAGGGATGTTCGCGCCATGTCACACATCGTCGCCAGGTCACGGGAGATGCTCGCGAGGTCCGTTCGCGAGGCCGCTGCCTCTTCAAGCAACGCCAGGCAGGCGTGCAGAAAGGCAAGGAGAGCCTGGTCTCCGCCACCTGGTGCCGCGACGCGACGGCGAAGCGCAGCCAGAACGACTGTCAATTCGCTAACGCCGCGTTTGCCGGAGCGCCTGCGCTGTAAGAAGTCAAGCCTGACTGATATCGCCGCCGCCTATGTCGGCAATCCTGGTTCGATTTCAGACAGCGAGCCGTTCGCCATCTCGCATCTCCATTGCGATCCGCCAGCAATCCATATCGGCAGGGAGTAGGCAATGCAATTCACCGACGCTGTAACCGTCGCGGAACGCGTTGGCGCGATGGGGAGAAGTGCACGGCGTGGCAATGACGGGCGGCGCAAATATACCAAATGCAAACCGGACGGCCGGTCTGTTTCTTCCCCCACCGTTCAGGCGTGGCCGCGTTTCATCCGCGCCTGCTTCAGGATGGCGCGCCAGCGGATCATGGCGAATGGGATCGGCTCGTTGTTGTTGGCGATGTGGAAGATCTCGTTATTGAGGTTCTTCAGCGAGCGCCAGAAATCATAGTCGGTGATGCGTGGGTCAGCCGCCAGCCTGTCCGCCTCGACCTTGATGTCGGTTTTCATGCACGTTCCCCGAACCGCTGCTGCTCCGCCGCCCGTATCGCAATTCGATGCGGACGGTTTTCCAACGCCGCGCTGAGTCGTTCAACGTCTCAATTCGGCTTGTTCACGTTAAAACCTCGGTAAGGTTAACGGCGGTTGGACCGTGGTTCAAGCCGGCTTACGACGAATACCGATCGAACGGCCGGCGCGCTCCGGCATCGGCAGGGCGGCATGGGCGGCGCGCATCGCTTCCACCCTGGCCAGGACGTCGGCGGGGAAGGGCGCTACCTTCGGGCCAGCCATGTCGACATGCAGCGACAGCGTTTCGGACGTGGCGGCAAGCCAGCCGTCGGAATGGCGGATTTCCTGATAGGCTCTCAGCCGCTTCTCGTCATGGTCGAGGAGTTGGAACGAGACCGTGACCTTGTGGTCGAGATGCAACTCCTGGACGTAGCAGACATGGACTTCCGCGGTGTAGATGGTCAGCCGCCGTTCTTTCACATAATCCGGCCCCATCCCCATCATCTCGAATGCTTCGTCGGAGCAACGATCGAAAAGCACGTTGTAATAGGCCATGTTGAGATGGCCGTTGTAGTCGATCCAGGCCTCCTCGATGTCCATGGCGCGAGAGACGAAAGGGGCGGGGATGGGCATCGGAAACTTCCTTCTCGTCATGCCGGGGTGAGCGTGGACTGGACAGAGCGTGCTTGGTGAGACTACGCATCCGTAGAAGCAGAACAAGGGTGGACGCTGGTCCATTCGCGGAGGAATCGATGGCTCTAAGCGACCTCAATCCGGTCGAGCGCAACGAAGCAGGCATTGCCGCCGTACTCGGCATCCTCAAGCAGCGGCTCGGCGAGCGATTCCAGACCGGCCAGGCGATCCGCGCCCAGCACGCGCACACCACGACCTATATTCCGACGCAGGCGCCGGACGGCGTCGCCTTTGCCGAGACGACGGAGGAAGTGCAGGAGATCGTGCACGCATGCGCGGCGCATCGCGTGCCGGTGATTGCCTTCGGCGTCGGCTCTTCGCTGGAAGGCCACACCAATGCGCCGGGCGGCGGCATCTCACTCGATACGTCACGCATGAACCGCATCATTGCAGTCAATCCGCAGGACCTCGACTGCACCGTCGAGCCCGGCGTGACGCGCGAGGATCTCAACCGGCACCTGCGCGACACCGGCCTGTTCTTTCCGATCGACCCGGGTGCCAATGCCTCGCTCGGCGGCATGGCTGCGACGCGAGCGTCGGGCACCAACGCGGTGCGCTACGGCACGATGCGCGAAAACGTCCTGTCGCTGACGGCGGTGATGGCCGACGGGCAAGCAGTGACGACCGGCAAGCGCGCCAAGAAAAGCTCGGCCGGCTATGATTTGACGCGGCTGCTGATCGGTTCGGAGGGCACGCTTGGCATCATCACCCAGTTGACCTTGAAGCTGCAGGGCATTCCGCAGGCGATTTCGGGCGGCGTCTGCCCGTTTCCCAGCGTCGAGGCAGCCTGCAACGCGGTGATCGCGACCATCCAGATGGGCATTCCGGTGGCGCGCATCGAATTGGTCAACGCGCTGCAGATGCGGGCGATGAAGACCTATTCGAAGCTCGACTATCCGGAGAGCCCCTGCCTGTTCGTCGAGTTCCACGGCAGCGATGCCGGCGTTGCCGAGCAGGCCGAGACCTTCGGCATGATCGCCGAGGAAAATGGCGGCGGCCCGTTCCTGTGGACCAGCGTCGCCGAAGAGCGGACAAAATTGTGGAAAGCCAGGCACGATGCCTATTGGTCGTCGCTGACGCTGCGGCCGGGCGCCAAGGGCCTCTCGACCGATGTCTGCGTGCCGATCTCGCGCTTTGCCGAATGCGTCACCGAGACCGAGGCGGATATCGCGGAGATGGGCCTGATCGCGCCGATCGTCGGTCATGCCGGCGACGGCAATTTCCATGTGCTGGTGCTGATGGACGTGGACGATCCGAAAGAGATCACGCTGGCGGAAAAATTCGTGGCGCGGCTCAATATGAGGGCCATCGCCATGGACGGCACCTGCACTGGCGAGCATGGCATAGGGCAGGGCAAGATCGGCTTCCTGCGGCACGAGCTTGGCCATGGCGTCGACATCATGCGCACGATCAAGCAGGCGCTCGATCCGCTGAACATCATGAACCCGGGCAAGATATTGCCGGGAAAGGACTGACATCAGGCCGCTGCCGCGCCCCGATTTGCCTCTTTATCGACACGCTGATGCGGGTAGAGTGCCACTGACTTTACTATCAACTGTCTAGGAGTTCATGCTCGCACGCCTGTTCGTGATCTTCGGTGGGCTTCTTGTGCTGGTGCTGTGTGCGGCGCTGGTGGTGCCGTACTTTGTCGACTGGACGGGTTACCGTGCCGATTTCGAGCGCGAGGCCAGTGCCGTCCTGGGCCGCAAGGTGACCGTGCGAGGCGATGCAACGGCAAGGCTGTTGCCGTTCCCCTCGGTGACCTTTTCCAACGTCGCCGTTGCCGGTGGCCCTAACGGCCAGCCGGCGATGACCGTCGAAACCTTTTCGATGGATGCAGAACTCGCGCCATTCCTGCGCGGCGAGGTGCTGATCTTCGACATGCGGCTGGTGCGGCCGAAGGCGACGATCGACATCGCCGCCGACGGCACGGTCGACTGGACGATACGGCCGTCTTCGCCCTTCGATCCCGGCCAGATCTCCATCGAGAAGCTGACGGTGACGGAAGGACAGATCGCGCTCAGCCACGCCGCCGGCGGGCGCAGCCATCTTATTTCCGAGATCAACTCGACGATCTCGGCCAAGTCGCTGGCCGGCCCCTGGCGGCTGGACGGCTCGCTGTTGCTGGACGGGTTGCGGACCACGATCGCCGCTTCCACCGGCAAGACCGAACCGGACGGGCAAATGCGGCTCAGGCTCAAGGCCGATCCGGATGACTATCCGCTGGTCATCGAGACCGACGGCAATGTGGGCCTCGTCGAGGGCGCCGCGGTCTATTCGGGCCAGTTCAAGATATCGGGCGCAGACCGAACTGCGGCGCAGCTGCGCGGCACCGGCGGCGAGGCACTGAAAGTCAGCGCCGGCAAACCGGACCCGGGCTTCAGGCTGAACGGCAAGTTTTCGCTCGACCATCAGAAGCTCGGCGTCGACGAATTTCGCTTCGAGACCGGACCGCTCGACAATCCCTACACCGCCGACGGCAAGGCTGCGGTCGACCTTGGGCTGAAGCCGCATTTCTCGATCGAGGCCAATGGCGCGCAGGTGCAGTTCGACGAGGCCGTGGGGGCGGCGGCCGGTGCCGGATTGACGCTGTCCGAGCGGGTGGCGGCGCTGGAGCAGGCGCTGCTCGATCTGCCGAAGCCGACCATACCGGGCACGGTCGAGGTGAAACTGCCGGCCGTGGTGGCAGGCGATACCACCGTTCGCGACGTGCACCTGTCCGCCGAACCGGCCGAGGGCGGCTGGGCGGTAAAATCGCTGGCCGCCACGCTGCCCGGCCGCGCTAAGCTGGAAGCCAATGGCTTGGTCAGCGTCGAGGACCATTTCGGTTTCACCGGATCGCTGCTTCTGGCGGTGGCGCAGCCCTCCGGCTTTGCCGCATGGCTGTCTAAGGACGTCGACGAGGCGATCCGCCGTTTGCCGGCTGCCGGCTTCAAGGCCAAGGTCGACTTGAGCGAAAAACACCAGGCCTTCAGCGATCTCGAACTCATCCTCGGCAAGGCGAAGTTCTCCGGCCGCATCGATTCCAGCCAGCCCGACGACACAAGGCCATCGGTGCTGATGCAACTGGAAGGTGGCGAACTCGACGTCGATGGGCTCGCCGCCTTCGCCTCGATCTTCGTCAGCGACAAGGGTGCCAACCGCTTTTCCGACCGCGACCTCGATTTCCAGATCAAGGCCGGGCCGGTCAGCGCCGGTGGGTTGACCGCCGATAGCGTCGACACCGCGCTGAGATTGCGCGACGGGTTGCTTGAGATCGACCGGCTGTCGGTTGGCGGGCTTGCCGGCGCCTCGATCAGCGCTACCGGCCGGATCAAGGATTTCCCGGCGAGCCCGACCGGTAAGCTCGACGCCTCGGTGGTCGCCGTCGACCTCAAGCCGCTGATCGACGTCGCCGTCCGGCATTATCCGGATAATGCGGTGCTGAAGGGGCTGGCGGAGCGTGCTGGTGCCTATCCCGAGCTGTTCCAGGATGCGCGTATCGACGCGGTCACGAGTGCCGCAGACAATGGCGACGGTACGACCGGACTGGCAATGAGCGCACAGGGCAAGGCCGGTGGCTCGGCCTTTTCGGCGTCGTTGTCCGGCAAAGGGGCGCTCGACCGGCCTCTCGAAGCGCCGGTGACGCTGACCTTCAACGCAAGGAACGCCGACGCCACCGCGCTGCTGGCGCTTTACGGTCTGCCGGCGCTGCCACTCGGCATGCTCGGCGAGGCGACCACCGACGTCTCGGCCAAAGGCACGCTTGGCGGCGGCCTGGCGACACGCTTCAGCCTGGCCGGCAACGACTTCAAAGCTGGTTTCGACGGGACAATTGCCGACACGCCTCAAGGCGCGGCCGCCAAGGGCAAGGTCAGCCTTGAAACGGCCGACATCGAGCCATGGCTGATGACGACCGGCGTCGGCCTGCCCGGCATGGGCACCGGCATGTCGACGTCGCTTGCGGCCGATGCCGATTACGGCAATGGTCTCCTGGTGCTGAGCGGCCTCAGCGGCGCCGTCAACGAAGCGGCGGTTTCCGGTGACGTAAATATCGACATCAAAGAGGGGCTGCCGCATCTTGCCGGCGCGCTGTCGCTGGACGAGCTGGACCTCGATCCGATGGCGGTGATGCTGTTCGGTGACCAGGCCTTCCTTGTCAATGACAGGACCTGGCCGACGGCACCGTTCAGCCAGAAATCCAGTCTGCCATTTACCGCCGATCTCGATCTGACGGCGGCGTCGCTTGCCGCCGGCCCGCTTGCCACCGCCTATGACACTGCGCTGTCGCTGCAGCTCGACCAGGAGGGCATCCGCGTTTCCGACCTCAAGGCAAAGTTCCTCGGCGGCGCGTTGAGTGGCCTGTTCGAGCTCAAGAACAATGACGGCACCGGGCTTTTCTCCGGTCAGATGAAACTCGCCGGCGCCGATCTGGCAGCCGTGCTGCCGGAGGCCGGCATCAGCGGAAGCGGCGAGTTCTCGACGGCGCTTTCGACCAGCGGCAAATCGGTCGACGCGATGGTTGCGGCGCTGTCCGGTTCCGGCACGGCAACGCTCAAGGGCATGACTATTGCCGGCTTCAATCCCGATGCCTTTGGCGCATTCATCGCCAAGGCCGACGCGATAGGGCGCGATATCGACGCGTCGAAGACCGCCGGCTTTGTGCCGCAGATCGCCGCGTCGGGCAGTTTTCCGGCGCAGGACACCGATATTGCCTTCACCATCGCGGGCGGCACGCTGAGGACGCCACCGGTCAAATTCGAAAGCCCGGGCGCGACGCTGTCCGCCGACATCACCGCCGATCTGAATACCAGCACCGTCGATGCCAAGGGCGAGATCGCTTACCGGCCCGGCGACGAGGCGCTGGTCGGCTCCGAACCGATTTTGAATTTCAGCGTCGACGGGCCGTTTGGCGCCACCAAACGGCAGTTCGACAGCGAGCCGCTGGCACAGTTCCTGACCCAGCGTGCGCTGGAAAAGGAGCAGCAGCGGGTCGAAGCCATGCAAGCCGCACTGCTCGAGAAACAAAGGCTGCGGCGTGAGGTGCGCTACTACGCTGCGCTGCAAACCGAGCGTGAAAGAGCGGCGGAGGAACTGCGCAGACAACAGGAAGCAGCGCGGCTGAAGGCCGAGGCCGACGCCAAGGCAAAGGCCGAAGCCGAGGCTCAGGCCCAAGCCGAAGCCGAGGCGAGGGCGCAGGCTGAAGCCAAGGCGAAGGCTGAAGCGGACGCCAAGGCACAGGCGGATGCGGAGGCGAGGGCGCAGGCTGAGGCCAAAGCGAAGGCTGAAGCGGACGCCAAGGCAAAGGCCGAAGCTGAGGCGCAGGCCCAAGCCGAAGCGGAGGCCAGGGCGCAGGCTGAAGCCAAGGCGAAGGCGGATGCAGCGGCGAAGGCCGAAGCCGAGGCCAGGGCGAAAGCCGAGGCGGCTGCAAAGGCCGAAGCCAAAGCCAAGGCGGCGCAACAGGCTGCCGAGGAAGCAGCGCAGGCCGAAGAACAGCAACGCCAGAGGGCGGAAGAGGCGTTGCGGATCGCCTCGGAAGAGAAGGCAAGGCTCGACGCCGAACGCAAGGCCGCGGCGGAGCGAGCGGAACGGGCGCCACCGGCCGCAAATAACGTGCCACCGCCAGTGCAGCCCCCGCCAAAGCTCAAGTTCGATCCCTCGTCGATCGACGATCTGCTAAAATCGCTGAATGGCGGGTGACGGCGCATCCCTTATGTGTCGCGTCCAGCAAGCAAGCGCTTCAGCATCGGCTCGATCCGCCCGAGTTCGTCGAGATGAGCGGCTGACAGGTTGGCGAGACTGTCGTCGGCGCGCTCGGTCAGCCGCAGCAGCACGCGGCGGTGGTCCTCCTCGTCGTGGTCCCTCGCGACGAGCCCGGCTTCGCAAAGACGGTTGACCAATTCCACTGCGCTGTGATGGCGGATGCGCAGGCGCTCCGCGAGGTCGCCAATGGTCACCGGCCCTCCGCCGGGGAACCCTTTGATTGCAAGCAGGGCCTGATGCTGGCGTGGTGTCAGGCCGGCTTCCTGCGCCTGGATCTGGCTGAATTCGAGAAAGCAGCGGATCAGGTAACGAAATTCGGACAGCCTCTGGTAGTCGGCCGGCCCGATCGTTGCGCCGCGCTTTTGTGGCTTCGAAGTGTCTGCCATCGATTCCTTTCCGACAAAGCCGCAAACGGGCCTTGAACATTTATATCGCGTTACGATACAGAGCGCACCAACATGGCTCGTGCCCGCCATCTTCGGTGGCACGGCCGGCGACCCATCCGCAAGTCGGCACGCCGCCAGAAAGCAAGGTTTGCAAATGAAGTCCGATCACGCCAACCCCGGCCATCTGCGCGATTTTACCACCGATGCCCGGGTGCTGCTCATTGCCGGCATAGCAGTGGTGGTTGCGACGGCGGGGTTGTTTGCCGGCATTGCCCTTTTGAAGCTGATCCGGCTTGCCACGAACATCGCCTATTTTGGCCAGTTCACGCTCGCCGACCTGAAACTGCAGGATACGCCGCTTGGCAGGCCGAAGAACGCGACCGCTCGGCTTTGCTGGGCTTCCGTATCCGGCGCAGGAAACAGGATAGCGTTGCCTGAAGGCTACAACTTGCCGCGCTTGGCCCAATCCAGCACATAGAGCCGGAGCGCCGAGGAGAGATTGGCATCCCGCGGGCGGCTCTCGTCGATTTCGGCGACAAGGGCGGCGAGCGTCAGTTTTCGCACGGCCGCGATGGCGCCCAGGTCGTCGTAAAAAGGCTTTTCGAGCGAATAGCTGGTGCGGTGGCCGCGAATGGTGACCGAGCGCTTTTCCACCGGGCTCACGAGACGATCCTACTCACACTTCAAGCATCGGATTTGTCCGAATCGCCCGAATTTTCGCGGCGATGGCCGGCGACGAATTTATCGGCCTTGTCGGCGATCAGGCGGTCGCGATCCCGGCTGGGTTTGGAACGGCCATGCAGCGCCCGGTTCTGTTCGGCCAGGCGCTCCTTCTCGGCTCGCGCCTTCTGCTTGCGTGCCTGACGGAGATTGACGATCTCGGCCATGTCACGCCGCCCGTCGGGTCACTTCTTGCGGAAGGCGTCAAGCGACACCACGTCGGCGCCCTTGGCGCCGGCGTCGGCCGCGGCAGGCTTCTTTTCCGCCTCGGCGGTTTTCTTCTTCGTCTCGGGCTTTTTCTCGGCGACGATGGCCAGCGGTTCGGGAGCAGGCTTGGCCTTTGTCTCCTGTTCCGCCGGGGTATCGGTCTTGACGTCGAATTCGAGCTCGAAGTTGACGGACGGGTCGTAAAAGCCGCGTACGGCCGAGAACGGGATTTCCAGTTTCTCCGGCACGTCGGAAAACGACAGCCCGACTTCGAAACCGGTGTCGCTCACCTTCAGGTCCCAATACTGGAACTGGATGACGATGGTCATCTGTTCGGGATAGCGCTCGCGCAGCCGCGACGACACGCGCACGCCCGGCGCGCCGGTGAGAAAGGTGATGAAGAAATGATGGTTGCCCGGGAGACCGGTGCGCGCGACCTCGGCCAGGACCTTGCGCATGACGCCGCGCAACGCCTCCTGGGCCAGAATGTCGTAGCGGATGTGGTCGTCGGCCATGTGGCTGTCGGGTTCCGTTGAATCGTCCTGATAGCTGTAATCAAGCTTGAGCGCGGCGTAAACCGGATATAGATCGCCGGCGTGCGGAAGCGAAGCCCATTGGCGACGATTTGATCGTCAAACGGCTTTGATCGTCAAGCGCTGGCGAGCGCGCCCTGTTTGCTTGCCCGGGCCATAGGCTGCCGCTTGCCGAAGGCGCGCAGGAAGGTGCGCACGCCATTTGTCGCCGACTGCACCACCTCGTCCTCGGTCGGTGTGCCGCCGAGCATGAACGTCGTCTGCAACTCGGCATTGGCAAGCGCCATGAACTGGCGCGCTGCGACATCGGGATCGTCGATGTCAAGGAAGCCGGCATGAGCGAGGCGGGCGAAGCGGGCGGCGATCGCCGGCCATGTCCTGCCCGGTCCTTCTTCGCGCCATTCGGCGAACAACTCGGGATAGCGCCCGCCCTCGGTCTGGATCAGCTTGCGCAAGAATTTGCCGTCGCGGTTGCAGATGCAGTTGTGGTTCATCCGCACAGCAAAGGCGATGAGGTCGGCCTCGAGATCCTTCGGCTGATCGGGAAAAGTGGAAATCGTAGCAAAGATGCCGGCATTGCAACGTTCGGTGAGGTCGCGGACGATGGCAACGAAGAGTTTTTCCTTGTCGCCGTGATGATTGTAGATGGTCTGGCGGGAGACGCCGGCCTCGGCGGCAATCATGTCGATATTGGCACCGGCAAAGCTTTCGCGGCAGAAGACCGAGGCGGCGGCATCGACAATCGACATGCGCTTGGCCTCGTGGCCTCGCGGCGGGAAAATGTCAGGAGAGACGTTGGCCTTCATGCAAAACTATATAGAGATGGTTGACGAATTAGACAAGCCTGTCTAAATTTGTGGACTTGCAAGAAGGGGGTTTCGTTCCGCAGAAGAGTCGGAACTCCACGGGATGGAACGTCCTAGGGTTACACGCCGGTCCTCGGCGGCAACCAGAATTCGAAAGAGCCTGCTATCATGAACGCCAAATTCCTCCGCATTGCGGTCGTGCTCGGCCTATTGTCCGCGATCGGCCCGTTTGCCATCGACATGTATCTTCCGGCCCTGCCGTCAATCGGCGAGGATCTGCATGCCAGCACTGCCGCGGTGCAGATGAGCCTGCTGATCTTCTTTCTTTCCATGGGCTTCGGCCAGATCGTCGTCGGACCAATCTCCGACATGGTCGGCCGCAAGCTGCCGCTCTACGGCGGCCTGGCGCTGTTCATGGTCGGCGGCGTCGGCTCGGCGCTGGCTCCCTCGATCGAATGGCTGATCGCCTTCCGTTTCCTGCAAGGGCTCGGCGCCAGCGCCGGCATGGCCGTGCCGCGTGCGATCGTGCGCGACCTGCATACCGGCACCGAGGCCGCCAAGCTGATGTCGCTGCTGATGCTGGTGTTTTCGGTGTCGCCGATCCTAGCGCCGCTGACCGGTAGCCAGATCATCGAGAATTTCGGCTGGCGCGCCGTGTTCTGGACGGTGACGGGCGCGGCCGTGCTCGCCACCATCCTGCTGGCGACCTCGCTCAAGGAGACACGGCCGGTCGAAGAGCGCGCCGGTTCGTCCTTCGGGACGGCACTTTCCGGCTACCGCTTCCTGATGGGCGACCGCAACTTCCTTGGCCTGACGGCCATCGCCGGCTTCGGCATTGCGAGCTTCTTCGTCTATCTGTCGAGCTCGTCCTTCATCCTGATCGATCATTACGGGCTGTCGCCTTCAGTCTACAGCGTGTTCTTCTCGATCAATGCGGTTGCCTTCATCGGCATGTCGCAGCTGACCGGGTTGCTGTCGGAGCGGTTCGGGCTGCAGCGCGTGGTGCGCGTCGCGGTGACAGGCTATGCGACGACGATGGTGGTGCTGTTCGCGGTGATGGCATCGGGTGTCGACCGGCTCGACGTGATGGCGGCGCTGCTGTTCATCGGCTACGGCTTTCTCGGCCTGGTCATCCCGACGACGTCGGTGCTGGCCATGGAAGAGCATGGCGAGATCGCCGGTACCGCGTCGGCGCTGATGGGCACGCTGCACTTCGCCATCGGGGCGGTCGCCATGGGCGTCGCCGGCGTGTTTTTCGACGGCACGCCGCTGCCGATGGTGGCGGGCATCACGCTCTGCGCGGCGATCTCCTTCACACTGGCCAAAATAACGCTCGGCCGCAGCCGGGACGTCGCGGAAGCGCCGGCGGAGTAAACTTCGCCTATCGAGACAAAAAGGCCGGGCGATGTTCCCGGCCTTTTCACGTTTGCGGTCCCGGTTCAAAGCAGCCTATGCCTATATGACGGGTTCAGGACATGCAGCTTCGACATCTCAAAACCTTCGTGGCCGTCGCCACCACCTTGAACATCACACGCGCCTCCGAGCGGGTTCATCTTGCCCAATCGAGCGTGTCCGAACAGATCCAGGCGCTGGAAAGCGATCTAGGCACGTCGCTGTTCGACAGATCACGGCGTGGCTTGAAGCTGACGGCGGCGGGACAACGCCTGCTGGACTACGCAAACGATCTCCTCGACCTCGCGGACGAAGCCCGTTCCGCAGTCGCCGACGCGAGCGGCACGGTTGCCGGTCGCCTGACGGTCGGCGGCCTGGAGACGCTTTGCTCGACACGCTTGCCAGCTCTGCTGGCGGAATTCCATCGGCGCCATCCCGATGTGGAACTGAACCTCAGGGCGGACGATAGCAGTGGGTTGCGTGCCGGCGTGACAAGCGGGGCGCTGGACGTATCTTTCCATTTCGGAGCCGTCCCGGCGGCGGCGCCGGAGCTGCGAAGCGAGCAAGTGGCAGTGGAAGAGCTCGTCACCATAATGCCGGCAAATCACCGGTTGGCCGGATATTCTGCCATAACGCCCGACGATCTGGCCGACGAGGCCTTCCTCGTCACCCAGCCCGGTTGCGTCTATAGGCGGATGTTCGACGAAACGTTTGCCGCAACATTGCCTGACCGTCCAAAACTCGTCGGCGAGTTCGCCAGCATGAGCGCGATACGGAGCCTTGTTGAAGGCGGTCTTGGATGCGCGCTGGTCCCGCGTCTCGTGGCTTCCGCGGCTGACGCCAATATTGTCGTGTTGCCTTGGGTCGGAAGCAGTCCGGTGACGCCGGTCACCATGGTATGGCGCCACCGGCGCATTCAAGCGCCGGTCTTGCGGCTGTTCCTCGCAATGGTCCGCGAAATCTGGCCATCACTAGACCAGCCGCTGGCCACCATCGACATGAAGCACGGTTCCGGTGATGAAGCCGTTGTGCATGAGGGACGTGATGGCTTGGGCAATGTCGGCTGCCTGGCCGATCCGGCCGACGAGCAGACGCTTTGCCATGGCGTCCAGCGCGGCTGTCTTTCCGCTGCCGACGACGGCATCCCAAATCGGCGTGTCGACCCAGCCCGGCGAGACGACGTTGACGCGGATCGGCGCCAGTTCGACGGCAAGCGCGTAGGCGAGTGAGCCAAGTGCCCCATTAACGGCTGCCACCACCGAGCCTTTCGCCGCCGGACGATAGGCGGCGATGCCCGAGGTCAGCGTGATCGATCCCCCGGGCGTCAGACGAGGCGGGCCATGCTTGGCAAGAAGAAGCGGCCCGACGACTTTGGAATCCATCACTTTCCGCGCCACCGAGATATCCATCTCGGGAAGCAACACATAGACGCCGGTAACGTCGGCGGCGGTCGAGACGATGTGGTCGAGCGTGCCGGCATCCTGGAACAGGCGCTGGACCTCGTCCTCGCTAGTGACGTCGGCTGCGATCGTCCTCAGCCTTTCCGGGTGAGGCACGCGCTGCCGTGCGGCCGACAACCGGTCCTCGGAGCGGCCGACGATCGTAACCTCGGCGCCGGCGGCAAGCTGCTGTTCGGCAAGCGACAGCCCCATACCGGAACTGCCGCCAACGATCAGGATGCGTTCGTGTTTTGGTGTGGTTTCCTGGTTCATCTTATCTCCATCAGATAGCTCGCCGGGGCCTGACTGATATGCGGCGAGAAACTGAGGCCTTGTCCCGCAAGGCATGAGAGAAGGGAAACGGGAAGATACGAATGCTGCCATCGGAGGTTCCGATGATGGGAGGCCCTTGGGCTTTCGCAAAACCGTCGCTTGCGGCGCTTCGCTACGACGCTGTCTCGGAGAGGACGAACCGCAGCTGCGTTTCGACGGGCGCCAAGGGCAGCGGCACCAGCTCGTAGCCTAGTTCCGTGTAAACGGCGACGAGTGCGTGAAAGGTGCGTTCAGCCTCGTCCATCGTTTGCTTGCGTTCGTTGTCCTGCCGAAAGATTTCCGGCCATGGCGGCGCGACGAAGACGCGCCTGGCATAGCGGAAGCGTCGGGCGGCATTCGTGGCGTGATCGGGAACCGGCCCCCGGTCAGGCGCAGATAGCCAAGAGTGTCCGGCACGCCGCGATCGAAGAAGACCAGGCCGGATTGCTCGCCCGCGATCCGGTAGGAGCGCAACTCCCAAGACAGCATCAACTCGGCGAACAGAGCCGCCAGGGCAGGGCCTTGCCGCCTATCGCCAATTCGTCGTGATGATGCTGCGCCCGGCTTCGCCCGAGGTGCGAGGCCTGCCACCTTAAGAGTCGATCAACGTTGTCTTGCCTGAGCCCGGACCGCCGGTCAGCACGAAAAACCGATTGGAATCGTTTCGCATTTCTGATCCATGGATTGGATGGGGAAGTATGAAGACAGGGGTTTTTTGGACCCGTCAGGGCACATGAAAGCCCGGCCGGCGGGGCCTGCTTCTGCATATGTCGAGAGGGAGAAATGGAGGTTTCTGTTGCCAGGTACCTCCGAACCCCGCCTAGAAGTGCGAACCACTAGGGCTTGAATTGAAGCTATCGCACCGCTTACGCGGCGAGACGTGCTTCCGCATAGTTGTCGTTGGCAACTATAAGTTTAGCCCGATAACGGTGGTACAATGCCGGGCAAAAGTACGATCTTTACACCTTCGTCGATCCTATTTCGCCCCCAGCAAAAGCCGCTCCTGAGCAGCGGTTTTTGGTGGAGGCGCCGGGTACCGCCCCCGGGTCCGAACGGCTTATTTCATCGCCTGTTTATCGCCATAGTCGGTCGAGCCGACGAGGCGAATATAGGGACTGACGGTGGAAAATGAAAGGCCGGAATGCCACTTTCGTCCGTGTCAAAGTGGATCATCAAGGGGTTGACTTGCAGCCGGTCTCAACCGAAGCTTTGTGGCGGTGAGGAGACCTAGCGCATACTTGCGGCAGCGCGCCACAATCCTCATTGACCGGATCCCGTGGCGCCGACGAGGGGAAATTCGATGGCCGATTATCTCGCAGACGTAAAGAAATATGATGCGGCGGCGGATGCCGACGCGGTCGCCAAGATCGTCAAGCATCTGGGCATCGCGCTCAGGAACCGCGATTCCTCGCTGGTGTCCTGCACCGACCCGGAGGAACTGAAGCGCGTCAGGAACAGCTGGGTCGCCGGCAAGCTCGGCGTCACTGACGGTGCCAAGGCGGATGCGGCTATCGAAAAGACCTGCAAGGCTATGGCGGCCGACAACAGCAAGAGCCGGGTGACATTCTATTACCTCGTCGCCAAGGATCTGGGCATGCTCGGCTCGCTCTGAGCAATCTCGCCGCCGGTGCTGGTGAAGCTTCTGCTGGAATCGTCTCGCTTTGCTGTGTTCGGCCGACGGTCATTCGGCTATGATGGCTGACAACCCGAATCGGACCGGAGCCGATGCGCCAGTATCTCGACCTTCTGAAGCATGTGCTGGAAAACGGCGCCGATCGCGGCGACCGCACCGGCACCGGAACGCGCTCGGTATTCGGCTACCAGATGCGCTTCGACCTGGCCCGCGGCTTTCCGGTCACCACCACCAAGAAGCTGCACCTGAAGTCGATTATCCACGAGCTTTTGTGGTTCCTGGCCGGCGACACCAACATCAAATATCTCAACGATCGCGGCGTCTCGATCTGGGATGAGTGGGCCGACGAGAACGGCGATCTCGGCCCGGTCTATGGCAAACAATGGCGGTCGTGGCCGGACGGCCATGGCGGCGCCATCGACCAGATTGCGAATCTTCTGAAGGAGATACGCAAAAATCCTAATTCGCGGCGGCTGATCGTTTCGGCGTGGAACCCGGCCGAGGTGGAGGCCATGGCCTTGCCGCCCTGCCACTGCCTGTTCCAGTTCTATGTTTCGGAAGGCAAGCTTTCCTGCCAGCTCTACCAGCGTTCGGGCGATATCTTTCTCGGTGTGCCGTTCAACATCGCTTCCTATGCGTTGCTGACGCTGATGGTGGCGCAGGTGACCGGATTGAAACCCGGCGATTTCATCCACACGCTCGGCGACGCGCATCTTTACTCGAATCATTTCGAGCAGGCGCGCGAACAATTGCGGCGCACGCCCAAGGCGTTGCCGACGCTGTGGATCAATCCCGAGGTGAAGGATCTCTTTGCCTTCCGCTTCGAGGATTTCCGGCTCGAGAACTATTTCGCCGACGCGACGATCAAGGCGCCGATCGCGGTCTAGCACCATAGCTGACCGTGCATGTCGACATTGCCTACTGCTGCTGCGCCTTCGGGCGTTGTCAGCATCCATCTTGATTGGCCGACGTCGACTTGACGCGCAATCCCTGGTCGCTGATTTTCATGTGAATATTTCCTTCGGCCTCGGTACCGCTGTATCCAACGAAGATTATCGCAGGCCGGGAAAACCTCAGCTCAGAATGCCGTCGGCGGTAAAGAGCCTTTCCTTGTTATGTTCACATGGATATATCGATGGACGGCTTCGGGCGTTCTGAGACGAGGAGAGTTTCATGCTGGCGCGCAAAGGTTCGACGACGATTGCCATCGCGGGTCTCGCCGCCATGCTGATGGCCGCGGTGCCGGCGGCCCATGCCGATGACAAGGTGGTCGTGTTTGCCGCGGCGAGCCTGAAGGATGGGCTCGATGCCGTCAACAAGGCCTGCGTGGCCGATGTCGGCGAGGCGGCGACCATTTCCTACGCGGCGAGCTCGGCGCTGGCCAGGCAGATTGAAAGCGGCGCGCCGGCAGACCTGTTCATCTCGGCCGATCTCGACTGGATGAAATATCTTGCCGACAGGAAGCTGACCAAGCCCGAAACCCAAGTGAAATTGCTCGGTAACCAGATCGTGCTGATTGCTCCGCGGGATTCCAAGGTCGAGACCAGGATCGAAAAGGGGTTCGATCTTGCCGGGCAGGTCGGTAACGGCAAACTTGCCATGGGTGATGTCAAGGCGGTGCCAGCCGGCAAATACGGCAAGGCGGCGCTCGAATCGCTCGGTGTCTGGTCTTCCGTCGAAGGCAAGGTGGCGCAGGCCGAGAATGTGCGCGCCGCCCTAAAGCTGGTGTCGACCGGCGAGGCAGCACTCGGCATCGTCTATGCCACGGATGCGCATGCGGAGCCCGGCGTCAAGGTGATCGGCACTTTCCCCGCGGGTACCCATCCGCCGATCATCTATCCAGTCGCCCAGCTTGCGGATTCGAAGAGCAGGGATACCCCGGCGTTCCTGAAATGCCTGCAATCCGCCAAGGCTGGCGAACTCTTCAAGGCGCAAGGTTTTACAATCCTCGCGCCGAGCAACTGACGTACGGCACCGCACATGAACTGGCTGCTGGATCTCGCTCCCGACGAATGGAATGCGGTCCGGCTGTCGATCAAGGTGGCGACCGTCGCGATGATTGCCAGCCTGCCGCCGGGCATTCTGATCGCTCTTGTGCTTGCCCGCGGCCAGTTCTGGGGCAAGACGCTGCTCAATGGTCTGGTGCATCTGCCGCTGATCCTGCCGCCGGTGGTGACCGGCTATTTGCTGCTTTTGACTTTCGGCAAGCGTGGTCCGGCCGGCGCTTTCCTGGCCGAACATTTCGGCATCGTTTTTTCCTTCCGCTGGACTGGCGCCGCGCTCGCCTGCGGCGTGATGGGCTTTCCGCTGATGGTGCGGGCCATCCGGCTGTCGATCGAGGCCGTCGACCGCAAAATCGAGGCGGCCGCCGGCACGCTCGGCGCCAATCCGCTATGGGTATTTGGCACGATCACGCTGCCGCTGATCCTGCCCGGGCTGATCGCCGGTGCGATCCTCTCCTTCGCCAAGGCGATGGGCGAATTCGGCGCGACGATCACCTTTGTCTCCAACATTCCGAACGAGACGCAGACGCTACCGTCGGCGATCTACACTTTCACGCAGGTTCCCGGCGGCGACGCCGGCGCGCTCAGGCTGACGCTGATCTCGATCGTCATCTCGATGGCGGCACTTGTTGCCTCGGAAGTGCTGGCGCGGCGCGTCGGCCGGCGGATGGACATCGAATGACGGTTCAGGTCGACATCAGCCACCGGCTTGGCGGTTTCACCGTCAATGCCCGCTTCGAAAGCGCCGGGCGGCTGACTGCGCTGTTCGGGCCTTCCGGCTCCGGAAAGACGACGCTGATCAATTTGATTGCCGGGCTGATCCGCCCCGACAAAGGTCGTATCGCGGCCGAGGGCCGCGTGCTGGTCGATAGCGATGCCGGTCTGTTCGTGCCGAAGCACAAACGGCGGATCGGCATGGTGTTCCAGGATGCGCGGCTGTTTCCGCATATGAGCGTGGCGAGCAATCTGCGCTATGGCCGCTGGTTCACGCCGGCTGCTGAGCGTTACGCGGATATCGATGGCGTGGTCGAACTGCTCGGGATCGGCCATTTGCTCGACCGGCGGCCGGCAAAACTCTCCGGTGGCGAGAAGCAGCGTGTGGCAATCGGCAGGGCGCTGCTTGCCAGTCCGAAATTGCTGCTGATGGACGAGCCGCTGGCTTCGCTCGACGAGGGGCGCAAGGCCGAGATCTTGCCTTATATCGAGCGGCTGCGCGACGAGACGAAAATCCCGATCGTCTATGTCAGCCACTCGATCGCCGAAGTGGCGCGGCTGGCGAGCGACGTCGTGGTGCTGATGCAAGGAAAGGTCGCCGCTTCCGGTCCGACCGGAGCGATCATGCAGCGTCTGGATCTATTGCCGGCCGAAGAGCGCGGCGAGGGCGGTGCCGTGCTGGATACCGCGGTTCTGCGCCACGACGAAGCCTTTGGCATGACGGTGCTAGGCTCATTGGCGGGCGAGATCCGGGTGCCGCTTCTGGCAACGCCAGTCGGTGCGCCGGTGCGCGTCCGCATCCGTGCCCGCGACGTGATGATCGCCACCGAGCAACCGGTTGGCCTCAGCGCGCTCAACATATTGCCGGGCATGATCGTGGCGATAGAGCCGGGCGAAGGACCTACGGTCGAGATTGGCCTCGACTGCAATGGCGCAACCGTGCTTGCCCGCATCACCGAACAGTCGCGGCAGACACTGGGGCTTCGGCTTGGTCGACAGGTCTTCGCCGTGGTCAAGACGGTGAGCTTCGACCGGGCGAATACCGGCGCCGGCCTGCCCGCCGAGGCGGATGAGTGAACGGCCGATGATTCGCTATATCGTTTTGGAATAGCGGTATCGCTGGAGAACTTGTAGAATAGCGTGACCGCGGAGGAGCAAATGCCGTCGCTGAGTTTGCGGATAAATCTCGATCCAGATGGCCGCATCGGACCGGGCAAGATCGAGCTTCTGGAACAGATCGCCGCCTTCGGCTCGATTTCGGCCGCAGCACGCGGCATGGAGATGTCCTACAAGCACGCCTGGGATCTGGTCGAAGACATGAACCGCGTGTTCGGCAAGCCGCTGGTTGCGGCACAGACGGGCGGCAAAAAAGGCGGTGGCGCCCAGTTGACGTCGGTCGGGCTTGCTGTGGTCAGCCGCTTCCGCGCGATCGAGCGGGCTGCGTCTTCAGCAGCGGCGGCGCATATGGAGGCGCTGCAGGCCGAGATCGACGCAGCGTGACGCCGGCGGAATTCATGCCGCGTGTGATCCCTGTTACTTCTTTGGCTCGCCCGGCTTGCGCAGCAGATAGGTGTCCATGATCCAGCCTTTTTTCCGGCGGGCCTGCTCACGGGTGCTCACGATCTTGTCGCCGACGTCGCCAATCCGGCCCGAGATGACGATCTCGTCGGGCGTCCCGAGATAGGCGCCCCAGTGGACGGTGACGTCGTTGTCGTCCAGCGTGTTGAAGGCGCATTTGCCGTCCAGCATGACGATGGTGCTGCCGGCGTTTTCGGGCAGACCTTCCTCGGCGAGCCGGCGGCCGGTGGTGATCAAAATGGCGTCGCCGATCCGGTTCAATGCCATTTTGTGGCTGGCTGCGAGTGCCTGGATGGCGGTGATGCCAGGGATGACCTCCAGCTCGAACGCTACATTGCCTCTGAGGCGCACGCGCTCGAGGATGCGCAGCGCACTGTCGTAGAGCGACGGATCGCCCCAGATCAGGAAGGCGCCGCAGCCATCTTCAGGGAGTTCGTCGCGGATCAGGCCTTCGTAGATCGCGGCGATCGCCTCGTGCCAGTCGTCGACGGTCGAGCGGTAGGAAGGCGCCGGCTCGGCGCGCACCGGCACCTCGAATTCGACACGGCGCGAGTTCGGATTAATGACGAAGCGGTCGCAGATCTGGCGGCGCAATTCGGCGAGATCGTTCTTCTTGGCGCCCTTGTCGGGAATGAACAGCACGTCGGCCCGATTGAGACCGTTAATGGCCTGGACCGTCATGTGCTCCGGATTGCCGGCGCCGATGCCGATGACGAGAAGCTTGCGCATGGGCGAACTCCTGCCCGATCGGGACCGGCGTGTCTAGACCGACACGACATGCCGGCAGGCGCCGGCACATTTGCCGAAAAGCTTTGAAACGCCACATTGAACAGCTAGAGTCATGTTGGCATTCTCGCCGGGGGAGTTTCCATGTTCCGTTACGTCCTGACCGCAGCCTTGGCGCTCTCGGCTACGCCTGCGCTCGCCAATGATTCGGTGGCCGAACTCGGCACTGGTGGGCTGATCCTTTCGCGCAGCGATGCGGTGGCGATGGAAAGCGAGGATCTCTACATCTCGCCGGAAAAAGTGATGGTCGATTACGTCTTCCGCAACAACACCGACAAGGATGTCGATGCGATCGTCGCCTTTCCGATGCCCGACATCGAAGGCGACCCCGAAGAAATACCGGCGATTCCGGAGGCACAGAGCGACAATTTCCTCGGCTTCGAAGTGACGATCGACGGGGTACCGGCAAAGCCGCAGCTCGAGCAGAAGGTGTTCGCGCTCGGCATCGACATCGGCGCTGACCTGAAGGCGCAGGGCGTGCCGTTCTATCCGTTCGGCGATGCGGCCAAGGCAGCGCTGGCAAAGCTGCCGCAAGCGGTCGCCGGCGACTGGGTCAACCGCGGCATCATCATCGAGGACACTGCCGACGACGGTTCGGGCATGAAGACCGTCTATACGCCGTTCTGGCAATTGCGCTCGACCTATTGGTGGCGCTCGACGTTTCCGGCCAACAAGGCGGTCCATGTCTCGCATCGCTACAAGCCGAGCGTCGGCGGCACCTCCTCGGTCAGCTTCTTCTATGACGGCCAGTTCCAGGGTCAGTATGCCGCCTACAAGACACGCTACTGCATGGACGATGCCTTCGAGAATGCCGTGCGCAAGGCAGCCAAGGACGATCCCGACGGCTACCCCAAATATTTCGAGAACCGCATCGCCTATATCCTGACCACGGGCGGCAACTGGGCGTCGGGAAACATCGGCAGTTTCAAGCTGACCGTCGACAAGGGCGATGCGAAGAACCTGGTCTCGTTTTGCGGCGAAAACGTCAGGAAGATCGGACCGACGACGTTCGAGATGAAGGCGCAGAACTTCTACCCCGAGCACGATATCGACATATTGCTGCTGGAGCCATCCGATGGCGGAAACGGCGGCTGATGGACCTCGCGATTTATGTCGCCATCGCCGAGAACGGCGTGATCGGGCGCGAGGGTGGGTTGCCGTGGCGGCTGTCCACCGATCTCAAGCGGTTCAAAGCCGATACGATGGGCAAGCCCATCATCATGGGCCGCAAGACCTATGAAGGCATCGGCCGCCCATTGCCGGGCAGGCTCAACATCGTGGTGACACGAGACAGGGCATGGCGCGCCGAGGGCGTCGAAGTCGCGCACTCGATCGAGGACGCAATCGCGCTGGCGACGGTGCGCGGGCGCTGCATGGCCGGCGCCGACGAGATCTGCGTCATCGGCGGCGGCGAGATCTACGCTCAGGCGCTGCCGTTGGCCGATCGGCTGCACGTGACCCATGTTCTGGCCGCGGTCGACGGCGATGCCCATTTCCCGCCGATCGATCCGGCGCTGTGGCGGATCGTCCGCTCGCAGGAGGTGGAGGCTGGCGAAAAGGACAGCCATGCGACACGCTATTCGGTTTACGAGCGGCGCCGCGACGTGCATTGAAGGCGACAAAGGGGTCGCGACAGGTCTAGATGGACCCAAAAGGCGGACAGTGGCGGCAGCCGATCGCGTTGAAAGCGTGCCGCTGCATCCCTATAGAATAATAATATTGGATTTTGCGCCGGTGAGCCGGCGCTTGAGGGAATTCCAAGCGAAAGGACATTTATGCCCTGGAACGACAAGAGCGGCGGCGGCGGCCCGTGGGGCGGCGGCAACAATCAGGGGCCTTGGGGTCAGGGACCAAAAGGACCCAGCGGCCCGCAGGGCTCGCCTCCCGATCTCGAGGATATCATCCGGCGCGGGCAGGACAGGTTGCGGCGCGCGCTGCCGGGCGGCGGTGGCGCGAGCCCTGCCGTGTTCGGGCTGATTGCCGCGGCGCTGGTGGTGCTATGGGCGTTCAAGGCGGTCTACACCGTGCAGCCCGACGAAGTTGCGGTGGAACTCAGGTTCGGCAAGCCGAAGGCGGAGCTGTCGCAGCCTGGCCTGCATTTCCATTGGTGGCCTATCGAAACGGTCGAGACCGCCAACATCGCCGAGCAGCTTGTCAGTATCGGCGGCGGCAGTTCCAGCGGCAATGGCCTGATGCTTTCCGGCGACCAGAACATCGTCAATGTGCAGTTCTCTGTGGCCTATCAGGTCTCCGACCCTAAGGCCTATCTGTTCGACGTGTCCGACCCGGACGGCATGCTGCAGCAGGTCGCCGAAAGCGCGATGCGCGAAGCGGTCGGCCGGCGCCCGGCGCAAGACATTTTCCGCGACGACCGGCAAGGCATCGCGGCGTCGGTGCGTGAGATCATCCAGACGACGCTGGACGGTTACAAGGCCGGCCTCAACGTCAACGCCATTTCGATCGAGGACGCCGCGCCACCGCGCGAGGTGGCAGACGCGTTCGACGAGGTGCAGCGCGCCGAGCAGGACGAGGACAAGTTCGTCGAGCAGGCCAATCAGTATTCCAATCAGAAGCTCGGCCAGGCACGCGGTGCGGCCGCACAGATCCGCGAAGACGCGGCCGCCTACAAAAACCGGGTCGTGCAGGAGGCCGAAGGCGAGGCGCAGCGCTTCATCTCGGTTTATGACGAATATGCCAAGGCGCCGGAGGTGACGCGCAAGCGACTCTACCTGGAAACGATGGAGAGGGTGCTGAAGGATTCGAGCAAGGTCATCGTCGAGCAAGGCAACGGGCAAGGGGTCGTTCCCTACCTGCCGCTGCCGGCATTGCAGCAGAAGGCGCCGACACCGGCCACCGGAGGAAACCAGTGATGGCCAACCGTCTTCCCGTCATTGCGGTCATCGCCGCGGTCATCCTGTTCCTGCTCTACTCGTCGGTCTTCGTCGTCAATGCGCGCCAGCAGGCGCTGGTGCTCAGGTTCGGCGAAATCGTCGACGTCAAGAACCAGCCGGGCATCTATTTCAAGGCGCCATTCTCCTTCTTCGATGCCGACACCGTGCAGCTGATCGAAAACAGGGTCCTGCGCTTCGACCTCGACAACATCCGTGTCCAGGTTTCGGGCGGCAAATTCTATGAGGTCGATGCCTTTATCGCCTATCGTATCTCGGATCCGCGCGTGTTCCGCGCCGCGGTGTCCGGCCAGATCGAACTGGCCGAGGCCCGGCTGAGGACGCGTCTCGACGCCGCCTTGCGCCGCGTCTATGGCCTGCGAGACTTCGAGGCGGCGCTCTCGGAAGAGCGCGCGGTGATGATGCGCGAGGTGCGCGATCAGCTGAGGCCCGATGCCACCTCGCTTGGCCTGCAGATCGAGGATGTCCGCATCCGCCGCACCGATCTCACGGCCGAAGTCTCGCAGCAGACCTTCGATCGCATGAAGGCCGAACGTCTCGCCGAAGCCGAGCGGCTGAGGGCGCGAGGCAATGAGGCAGCGCAGCGGATCAGGGCTCGCGCCGACCGCGAAGTGGTCGAAATCGTCGCCGAAGCGCAAAAAGAGTCTGAAATCCTGCGCGGTGAAGGTGAAGCCCAGCGCAGTGCCACGTTTGCCGGGGCCTATCAGCGCGATCCGGCCTTCTTCGATTTCTATCGGTCGATGAATGCCTATGGCACGGCGCTGAACAGCGCCGGAACGACGATGGTGCTGTCGCCGAATTCCGAGTTCTTCCGCTTCTTCCGCGACCCGGACAGCAAGGAAACGCCTGTGGCACCGGCGGCACCAGCGCCAGCACCTGCCGCTCCCGCCCCACCGGCAGCGCAGCCAAGCACCGGCCAGTAGGGCCGGTGCAGGGATAGCCGGCGTAACAGAGGATTTATTCTCTGGCGGTAGCCATAGCCGCAAACGTGCCTTATTTCTTGCCAACATGACGCGGACCGGCATTTTTGCCGAAGCGGTTTTTTTCAGAACACCCGGAGGCCTTTCGATGACATCCACCACCCTTCTGCGTGCAGCGAGGCGGACGTTCATCGCCGGGGCCGCTGCGCTTCTGGTCGGCGCCGTTGCCGTTCCGTCGTTCGTGGCGCCGACGATGGCAGCCGACGGGCCGCCCTCGGTTGCCGATCTCGCCGCCGGCCTGCTTGGCGCCGTGGTCAACATCTCGACGTCGCAGACTGTTAAAGGCACTGAGGGGCCGGGCGCAGTGCCGATGCCGCAGCTGCCGGAAGGCTCGCCCTTCCAGGACTTCTTCGACGATTTCTTCAAGAACCGTGGCGGCGACAAGGGCGGCGGCGGGCAAAAGGTGCAGTCGCTGGGCTCCGGCTTCGTGGTCGACGCCGAGCAGGGCATCGTGGTGACCAACAACCACGTCATTGCCGATGCCGACGACATCGAGGTGAATTTCTCCGATGGGGTGACGCTCAAGGCGACGCTGGTCGGCACCGACACCAAGACCGACGTCGCGGTGCTGAAGGTCGATCCGAAAGGGCACAAGCTGACAGCGGTGAAGTTCGGCGATTCCAACACGATGCGTGTCGGCGACTGGGTGATGGCGATCGGCAATCCGTTCGGTCTCGGCGGCACGGTGACGGTCGGCATCGTCTCGGCACGCAATCGCGACATCAATTCCGGCCCGTATGACGACTTCATCCAGACCGATGCCGCGATCAACCGCGGCAATTCCGGCGGACCGCTGTTCAACAGCAGCGGCGAGGTCATCGGCATCAACACGGCAATCATCTCGCCATCGGGCGGCTCGATCGGCATCGGCTTCTCGATCCCGTCGCAGCTTGCCTCGGGCGTCGTCGACCAGCTTCGCCAGTTCGGCGAGACGCGGCGCGGCTGGCTCGGCGTGCGCATCCAGCCGGTGACCGACGACATTGCCGAAAGCCTGGGCATGGCGACCGCCAAGGGCGCGCTGGTCGCCGGCGTCATCAAGGGCGGGCCGGTCGACAACGGCACAATCCAGGCCGGCGACGTCATCATCAAATTCGACGGCAAGGACATCCATGAAATGCGCGACCTGCCGCGCGTCGTGGCGGAGAGCCCGGTCGGCAAGGCGGTCGACGTGATCATCGTGCGCAAAGGGGTCGAGCAGACCGTCAAGGTGACGCTCGGCCGGCTCGAGGACGGCGAAAAGCTTGCCAGCGGCGGTGAAAACGGCAACACCGACCAGGACGATGCCGACAAGGCGCCTGCGGTTTCGACGGCTGCCGTGCTCGGCATGACGATCGGCGAGCTCAATGAGGAGACGCGCACGAAATTCGGCATCGCCACCGATGTCTCCGGCGTCGTCGTGACGGACGTCGCCAAGGATTCGGCGGCAGCCGAACGCGGTATCCAGCCGGGCGAGGTGATCACCGAGATCGCGCAGGAATCGGTCGCAACGCCCAAGGACGTCATGGACCGGATCGGCGCGCTGAAGGAGCAGGGGCGCAAGAACGCGCTTTTGATGCTGGCGTCGAAGACCGGCGAGCTGCGGTTTGTGACAATCCGGATGGATTGAGTCCGGAAGAGCCTGCAACACTCTGATCTTGAAACGAAAAAGGGCGGCTAGCGGGCCGCCCTTTTTCTTGCCTGCCAGTCTGTGCGCGGCAGCCTGTAGAAAACATGTCGCCTGAGTGCGGTGTGGCTGTCCGGAACACCGGGATGGTCGAAGTCGGAGGCCGGGTCGGCGATCATGCCCAGGCGCTCCATGACGGCAGTGGACCGGCTGTTATCCTTGACTGCGAAGGACACGATTTCGTCGAGGCCAAGTCTTTCAAAGCCATGGGTGAGCCAGGCTTCGGCTGCTTCGGTGACATAGCCGCGGCCCCAGAATTCGGGTGCCAGCCGCCAGCCGATCTCGATCGTGCCGGGCGGCAGGAATGGCAAATGATCGGTTCGGGTTATGCCGACGAAGCCGATGCATTCACCTGTGGCTGCGATCTCAGCGGCCGCGAAGCCGAAGCCGTCGCGATCGATAGCCGCGCGCAACTCCTCCATCTTGGCGTCCGACTGGGCACGGTCGCGCCGAAACGGAAAGAATTCCATGACGCGCTCGTCGGAATTGATGCGATGGAAGAGCTCGCGGTGACGATCTCCCCAGTTGCGCAGGATCAGGCGCTCCGTGCGGATCGGCGTCATTCGAAAAATTCCTCCCGGCGATAACCCTGCAGATAAAGCAAGGCGGTGAGGTCGCCGTGGTCGATGCGGATCTTTGCCTCGGCTGCCACGGCCGGCTTGGCGTGCAAGGCGACGCCGATGCCGGCAAGACGGATCATGTCGAGATCGTTGGCGCCGTCGCCGACGGCAATGGCATCGGCAGGCGTCAGGCCGAGGCGGGCGGAAATCTCGATAAGGGCTTCGGCCTTGGCGGCGCGGCCGAGGATCGGTTCGGCGACCAAGCCGGTGAAGCGGCGATCCTGCTCGATCAGGCGGTTGGCGCGATTTTCGTGAAAGCCGAGCAATGCTGCGATGCGGGTGGTGAAGATGTCGAAACCACCGGAGATCAGCGCCGTCCAGGCGCCATTGGCCGCCATTGTCTGGACGAGCGTGCGGCCGCCGGAGGCTAGCGTCAGGCGATTGTCGATGATGCGGTCGATGATTGCGGCATCGAGATCCTTGAGCAGCGCCACACGCTCGCGCAAGGCCGGCTCGAATGCGATCTCGCCGTTCATCGATCGCGCCGTGATGGCGGCGACGCGATCCTTGACGCCGATCTCGTCGGCAAGCTCGTCGATGCATTCCTGGTCGATCATTGTCGAATCCATGTCGGCGATCAGGATCTTCTTGCGCCTGTTCTCAGCCGGCTGGACGGCCACGTCGATCGGTTCGGAAGCAAGCGCGGCCTGCAGGCGCGCCGTTATTTCGGAAGCGTCGGCGGTCTCCGGCAAGTCGAGTTCGCAGGCGATGCCTTCGGCCAGCCAGCGAACAGCGCTTGCGCCGACCGACCGCGAGGCCATATTCGCTAGCGTCGGCGTCAATGCGCGGCCGGCGGGATGGGATAGAAGCGTGGCGATCAGCGGCATCGAAAATTCCAGCGGACAGGCGGGCGAAGGCCGCGTGAAGAACGCGATCCTGATAGCCGGGCCGACCGCCAGCGGCAAGTCGGCGCTCGCACTCGACCTCGCCGAGCGCAATGGCGGTGTCATCGTCAACACCGATTCTATGCAAGGCTATTCGGTGCTCGACGTGCTGACGGCGCGGCCTGGTCCTGCCGAACTCGCCCGCGTCCCCCACTTTCTTTATGGACACGTCGATCCGTCCACCGCCTATTCCACCGGCGCCTGGTTGCGTGATGTCACGAAGCTCATCGACGACGGCACGCTCTCGGAGCGGCCAGTGATTTTCGTCGGCGGTACCGGGCTTTATTTCCGGGCGCTCACGGAAGGTATCTCGGAGATGCCCGACATTCCGAAGTCGATCCGCGATCGCTGGCGCTACGAGCTCCAGGAACAGGGCGCAGTGAGATTGCACCGCATCCTGTTGCGCGAGGATTCTGCGGCCGGCATGATGCTTAAGCCGACGGATGGCCAGCGCATCGTGCGGGCGCTGGAGGTGCTCGACGCGTCGGGGCGTTCCATCCTGGACTGGCAGGCCGCGCGTGGCCGGCCGTTGATCGACAGGAGCAGCGCGCGCTTTTTCGTCATCGAGCCGGAGCGAGCGGCGCTGGTGGAGCGGATCGATGCTCGCTTCGACCGCATGCTGGACAAGGGGGCACTGGACGAGGTGAAACAGCTTTCAGCGCTCGGCCTCGATCCCGACCTGCCGGCGATGAAAGCAATCGGTGTTCGCGAGCTTCAGGCCGCGCTGGCCGGCGCCTTCAGTTTTCCCGAGGCCATCGAGCGCGCGAAAATCGCGACGCGGCAATATGCCAAACGGCAGGCGACCTGGTTCAGGCACCAATTGGGCCCGGAATGGCAGAGATTGCGTCCTGGTGAGGGGATCGACTCGATGCTCTCACTCCCTCATTCGAGCGCAACCTGAAAAGTCGACACCGAGGGGACATTTCGCGTTGAAGTTGTCCAGGTTAACTGTCCGTAAGTTCCCGCATGCCATAAGATCGTTACGAACTTTCCAACGGGGAGCAGATGCGTTTCCACAAGGCGGAATCAGCCTTTTTCGTCTTTATTTTTGTGATCCTGGCCGCCGGCCTGGTGACGCTTTACGCCTATGGGCTCCTGCAAACCCTGGCCGCCGACATTAGCAATACGCCTTCGGAACTCGATGAAATCGTCTATCTCAACAAGCTGCTGTTTGCGACGGGCGTGCTGCTGGCGACTGCGCTGTTCTTCGGCATTTTCTTCATCTACCCGCTGATCCGAAAGCAGGCGACGGAAGAAGGCAAGCTGCGCGCCATGACCGTTTCGCTCAGCGCGCGTTCGGAGACGCTAGAGCATGCGGCGCTCACCGACAGCCTCACCGGCATGCAGAACCGGCGTTATTTCGACGATGCGCTGAAGGAATATCTCGAAGAGTTCCGTCGCATCGAGAAACCAGTAGGGCTGATGATCCTCGACCTCGACCATTTCAAGCAGGTCAACGACAGCCACGGCCACGATGTCGGCGACGAGGTGTTGCGGGCGGTCGCCAACTGTCTCAAGGACATGACACGCTATCACGACGTGGTGGCGCGCCTGGGCGGCGAGGAGTTCGCGGTGGTCACGCCCAATATGGACGCCGAGCTGCTATCCAAATTCGCGGAGCGCATCCGCAAGGCGATCGCCAACATGTCGGTGCTGACGGGCAATGTCCGACTGAAAATCACCACCAGCGTCGGGCTTGCCGTCTGGGATCGCAAGGAAACCGCCGAGGAGTTCTATCGCCGCGCCGATCGCCAGCTCTATGAGGCGAAGAGGCAAGGGCGCAACCGCGTCTGTGCCTGAAATTCCGTCATTGAATTCGTGATGCCGGCCGTCTGGTATCGTTTTCTGTGTTTCCGGTGCACGCAGACCGACGTCACCCAGTCAAGCTGAGATGCTGCCTTTGCGGGGCTTGGCGGAAATAGAGGTGTTGCCGTGACTAAATCCGATCTCTCCGGTCTTTACCGAGGCTATATTGCATGCCTGAACAAGCAGGATTGGCCAAATCTGGGGCGGTTTGTTCATGATGAAGTGACCCACAACGGTCGCAAGCTCGGATTGTCCGGCTATCTCGAAATGTTGGTGAGAGACTTCGACGAAATTCCGGACCTTTACTTCGACATTCAGCTATTGGTTGCCGATCCGCCTTATGTAGCGAGCCGGCTAAGCTTCGACTGCGCGCCAAGGGGAACGTTCCTTGGGCTCGATGTAAGCGGGAAGAGAATTTCGTTTGCCGAGAACGTATTTTATGAGTTTCAGAGAGGGAAAATTCGCCAGGTGTGGTCAGTTATAGACAAGACAGCCATCGAAACTCAGCTTTGATATCTGCGAGCGCTGCCTAAAAGTCGCTCGGCTCAATCATTCTGGGGGACGCAGGCCGAAGGTCGCCGGCTTGAGGCCGTAGCGCAAGTCGAAATCGTCGTTTCGCTGGGTGCGTGCGGCCGACGGCTTGCGATAGTCCGAATCGCCGGCCTGCCGGCCCTGATCGACGACTTCCGCGAAAGGCATTGCCTGCTGTGATTTCGGCACGTTGCGCAGCCGTTCGACGATCGCCACGAGGTCGACCTCGTCGCCGGTTTCGGACCGCAAGGCGTCCGCGCGCTTGGCGGTGCCGGGGATCAAATCCTCTGAGAGCTTTTCGAACTTCATCCGCATCGTCGTCGCCACGCCTTCCCCGAAGGCAATGGCCTCGCGCTGGCCCATGGAAGACAGGAACGCCAGCGTCGAAGCCGAGGAGTCGGCGATCGCTGAGCGGATGATCGCCTGGTCCTGCTCGTTGGCGAGCCGCATGGCAAAGAACGTCGAGCACTGCGACAGGATGGTCGGGTCGAGTTCGCCCGGGCGCTGGGTGACGACGCCGAGATAACAGCCATATTTGCGGCCTTCCTTGGCGATGCGCGACAGCGCGTGCCGCGTCGGCGCGAAACCGAGGCGCGGATCGGCCGGCATATAGCGATGCGCTTCCTCGCACAGGAAGAGCAGCCGCAGGCGGCCTTCGCTCCACAACGCCAGGTCGAAGGCCAGCCGCGCCAGCACCGAGCATACGGAATTGACCACCTCGGACGGCATGCCGGCCATTTCGAAGCAGGTCACAGGGCGGCCGTGATGCGGCACGCGGAAGATGTTGCCGATCGTCTCGTGGATGGTGTCCTCGATCAGGCGCGAGTTGAACATGAAACGGTAGCGCGGATCGGATGCCGCCGATTCGATACGTGTCTTCAGTGACCTGAGGGTCGGGCGATCGTTCTTGCTTTCCAGCAGCCCCATGCGCTCGTCGACCAGCTTGATGAGGTCGGCAATGCGATAGGGCACCGGCGCGTCTGCGGTCAGCGCATCGGTGCTGCGCCGTAGATAGTTGCCGGAGTTCGGATTGCGGTAGAGGTTCTTGGCCGCGGGGATGAGATCGCGCAAGGCGTCGACCTCTTCCGGGACCGTCTCGCGGCCGCGAAACAGCACTTCGGCAAATTCCTCTAGCTTGAATATCCAGAAGGGCAGGTCGAGGGTCGTCGAATCGACCCTGACGCAATGTTCGGGCAACGACGCGGCGAACTCGTTGTGTGGATCGAGGATGAGCACGCGCAGGTCGGGCCGGGCGGCGATCGATTTGCGCAAGAGCAGCGACACGGCGGTCGATTTGCCAACCCCGGTGGTGCCGACAATGGCGAAATGGCGCGCCAGCGTATCGTCGATGGCGATATTGGCGTCGATGGCCTCGTCCTGCGACAGCGTGCCGATGGTGATCGAATGACGACCGGCGAGATCGTAGACGGCCTGCAGGTCGCGGCTGCGGATACGATGGGCAATGGCGCCGATATGCGGGTAGGTTGTGATGCCACGGTCGAAGATCGGCTTCGCGCCGGGTTCGGCACCGTCGCGCACCTCGCCGATCAATTCGATGCTGACCTCGATCGGATTCTGGCCCTCGCTGCTCCAGGCACGATCCGACTTGCCGATTTCATAGACCAGGCCGACGGTTCGTGATGTACCGAGATTGATCGAGATCATCTTGCCGACGCTCCACAGGCCGGTGACCGTGCCTTCGATATCGTCGGCATAGGCGCTGATGGTGGCGCGCGCGCCGTCGCATTGCACGACATTGCCCAGAATGCGCTTGTCGTTCTGCTCCGCCCTGCGGCGCTCCAGCAAAGTTGGTTCCCCAATGGAGGCTTCGCGTTCAACGAGCATGGACACGCCGATCCCTTTTTCCAAGCGATGAGCCTAGGCGAACGGGGTTAAGGTGGGATGAGGCCGGATGGTTTAGCGGACATTAAGGAGTTTGCGAAAAATGGATGAAACGGCCGTTGCTCGGTAGAAAAATTTCGATATATTGGATTAATGGATGATATAGCGAACGACATCTCCTCGACCATCGGCAGACGAATACATGCCGAAAGAGTGGCTCGAGGCTGGTCCCTGGCAGAGCTGGCGGAGCGGTCCGATGTTTCGAAAGCCATGCTGAGCACGGTAGAACGCGGTATGACCAGCCCGACGGCGGCGCTCCTTGTGCGCATTGCGGCCGCCTTCGGCATGACGCTGTCCACATTGATCGCAAGGGCGGAATTGCAGGGCGGTGGCCTGCTTCGCGAACGTGACCAGCCGCTCTGGCGCGATCCGGCTACGGGTTATGTGCGGCGGCATCTTTCGCCGGTCTCCGACATACCCCTCGAACTGATCCGGATACAGTTGCCGGCCGGCGCCAAGGTAAGTTTCCCGGCGGCGTCCTATGCCTTCATCAGGCAACAGATATGGCTGATCTCCGGGCGGCTGGAATTCACCGAGGGGGACATCGTTCACCGGCTCGAACCCGGCGACTGCCTGGCGCTCGGCGCGCCATCCGATTGCGTCTTTCACGCTCCGGGGCCGGACGCCGCCGACTATCTGGTTGCGTTGGCCAGGAGCTGAGGTGAAGGCGCGCCGTCCGAAACGCTCCGACAATGGCGGTCCGCCGCTTGACGACTATAACGGTCCGCCCTGGGGCAAGGGTGAGCCCTATGTGTTTCTTGCCTGGCGGACCGCCCATGCCCAGGCATGGAAAGTGCCGAGCCGCGAGATCATGCTGATGCGGCTGGACAAGGCCGAGCGGCTGGGCCTGACCTATGAGGAATACACGCTCGAACTGCTGGAACGCGGGCGACATCTGCAAGAGGAAGACGCCGATCGCATCGCGGAAATCCGGCGGGCCAGGAAGCGGAAGCGGATCAGTCATTTCGATTGACGGACGGCGCAGGGGAACCACATGAGTTCGATCGAAATCAGGCCACTCACCAGGACTGACGGAACGCAAAAAATGCTGGCGGATCTGCTGATCGGGACAGTCGCCGCCGGCGGCTCGGTCAGCTTCATGCATCCGCTGGCGCCGGAGATGGCCGCGGCCTTCTGGAACAGGTCGCTTCATGCGGCCGCCAGAGGCGAAAGGGCGGTGCTTGGGGCCTGGAACGGCGAGGCTCTGGTCGGCACCGTCACCTTGCTGCTCGACTGCCCTCCCAACCAGCCGCACCGGGCCGAGATCGCCAAGCTGATGACCCGCCTCGATTATCGCGGCAAGGGCATCGCAACCCGCCTGATGGAGGCGGCGGAAGCCGTTGCCGTGGAGAAAGGCCGCACGCTGTTGGTCCTCGACACGGCAAAAGAGGAGGGGGCTTCCGGCCTCTATGAAAAGCTCGGCTTCACGCTGGCCGGCGAAATACCGGATTATGCGCTGATGCCGCATGGCGGGCTGACAGGCACCCTCATCTACTGGAAACGCGTCGGCCGGACACGCTGATGGCGACAACGATGCACCTTTGCAACACCAGTCAGACCATCGCGGGCATGGAAAGAATAGCTCTTGCGTCAAATTGGCGGCGACCTTAGAGAAGCCGCCCATTCTGATCCGTCGTCCTGAAAGGAGACCTGTCAATGACCCGGCGATCCAGATCGACACATTCCGTGCCGACGCTGGAATTGCGTGCGGCCGACAGGGTTCCAATCAGGAAGAACGGCCATGGCAAAGTCCATGATCCAGCGCAGGCAGGATGCCGAGCGCGAACGCATTGAAGCATATGCCGTAACGCTGCGGCGGGTTTTTCCCGTCCCGCGTCCCGCTCCGGATTTCGAGCGGGCGCTCGACGAGGCACGTCGGGGCTTTGCCGGCATGGCAATCCGCGACGGCGCGCTGTGGCGTCCAAAGCTGAAGACGCGCGACCCCGCGCGGCTGCGGCTGGCCGCGGCGCGTCATCTCTATGCGCGCTACCCGGTTACAGCCGCGCTCGAGGGGATCTGGCTGGACAGCTCGGCGTTGAATGCCGGCGAGATCGCGCTTCGCAAGGCTTGGTATATCGCAGTGGCGCGTGGTGACTCGCTTTACAAGGCGGGCGCCTGTGCGTGGCTGTCTCGCAAGGAGGTGCATTGCTTCTTGAACTTGCCCGGCGATTTCACGTTCGACGAGGCCTTTTGGGTGGCGATCGTCCGGTCCTACACGGATGATTCCGGGTTGGCGGCCCGACTTGCCAAGTCGAAAATCGCGCGCACGCCACGTAACGATCTGGCCTTCTGGCGCGAGGTGACACGGTTCTTCTGCGGGCAACCCGCGTCGAAGGAGGAGATCGACGATCTATGCGACTATATCGGCGCCGTGCACCAGCGCGATGCGGCGTACAGCCTGAAGGGTCGCACGCTCGCCTCGCTGCGTCGGCAGATGCTGGAATGGCATCGAGACATTGCCGCGATCGAACGCATCGAGGCAATGCGCCGCCGGGCTGCCGGGCGGGCCACGCATACTGCCGGGACGCAGTCGCAGGGTCGCGCCTGGGACGGCTCGCGCCTCGACGATTGGGACTGGCAGCCGTCGACCAAGGAGGCAAAGGCGCATGGCGAGCGTTTCTTCATCCGTCAGTTGAAGACAGCCGAGGATCTGGTCGCCGAGAGCCGGGCGATGCATCATTGCGTCTCGATATACGCGGCCAAATGCATCACCGGCAATGCCTCGATCTGGGTGCTGCGGCGCTCGGCGCTCGGCAAGATCGAGCGGTTGCTGACGATCGAACTCGACCCGCAAAACCGTGCGGTGCAGGTGCGCGGTTTCGGCAACCGTCTCGCCTCGCTCGAGGAGCGCAAGATCATCGAGCGCTGGGCCAAGGCGAGGGGTGTGGTGCTCTGCGCCTGAAACGGAAGACCCGCGCGGCGGAAAGGCGGCGCGGGTGCACAATGGGCGGATGTGCCGACGTCAGGCCAAGTGCACATTCGCCGTTGACAGCGGCGTCAAACCAATTCTATTGTCCGCCACCATGAAAAAGGCACTCATTCTCGTAGGAAAGCGCGTGGGCAAGGCGGTGTAACCGCCGGGCGGTGACCTCCCATGCGCAAGACACAGGCTCCCTCGGGGGCCTTTTTTATTGCCCGAAATACGACTAAACGACCAGCAATCGCCAGATGGCGAACAGTACGGGACCAGACCGATGAGCAGTGGACAGAATGAGCGGCGCGAGATGCCAAGAACTGAAATGCCAAGGGGCGAAATGACTGGCGCCGAAATGGTGGTGCAGGCGCTGAAGGACAACGGCGTCAAGCATGTTTTCGGCTATCCGGGCGGCGCGGTTCTGCCAATCTACGATGAAATCTTCCAGCAGGACGAGGTCGAGCACATCCTCGTCCGCCATGAGCAGGGCGCGGGCCATGCGGCGGAAGGCTATGCGCGCTCGACCGGCAAGGCCGGCGTCATGCTGGTGACCTCAGGGCCGGGCGCCACCAATGCGGTGACGCCATTGCAGGACGCGCTGATGGATTCGATCCCGCTGGTCTGCCTGACCGGCCAGGTGCCGACTTCGCTGATCGGCTCGGATGCGTTCCAGGAGTGCGACACGGTTGGCATCACGCGGCCCTGCACCAAGCACAACTGGCTGGTGAAGGACGTCAACGAGCTCGCGGCAACGATCCACGAGGCCTTCCATGTGGCAACCACAGGGCGCCCCGGTCCGGTCGTCGTCGACATTCCGAAGGACGTGCAGTTCGCCAAGGGTATCTATGTCCCGCCGCAGACGGCGCCGCGCACCAGCTACCAACCGAAGGTCCAGGGCGATCTGGAAAAGATCAAGGCGGCGGTCGAGCTGATGGCCGGCGCCAGGAAGCCGATCATCTATTCGGGCGGCGGCGTCATCAATTCCGGCCCGGAGGCGAGCCATCTGCTGCGCGAGCTGGTCGACCTCACCGGCTTTCCCATCACCTCGACGCTGATGGGCCTCGGCGCCTATCCGGCGTCGGGCAAGAACTGGATGGGCATGCTCGGTATGCACGGCACGTATGAAGCGAACATGGCGATGCACGATTGCGACGTCATGCTCTGCATCGGCGCGCGCTTCGACGACCGCATCACCGGGCGGCTCACCGCGTTCTCGCCGAATTCGAAGAAGATCCACATCGACATCGACCCGTCGTCGATCAACAAGAACGTCCACACCGACGTGCCGATCATCGGCGATGTCGGGCGTGTGCTGGAGGATCTGGTGCGGCTGTGGCGGGCAACCGCCAAGGCCGACAAGAAAGCGCTTCACCCGTGGTGGGAGCAGATTGCCAAATGGCGCGCGCGCGATTCGCTCGCCTACAAGATGAACCACGAGGTGATCATGCCGCAATATGCCGTCCAGCGGCTCTATGCGCTGACCAAGGACCTCGACACCTACATCACCACCGAGGTCGGCCAGCATCAGATGTGGGCGGCACAGCACTATCATTTCGAGAAGCCGAACCGCTGGATGACCTCCGGCGGACTGGGCACGATGGGCTACGGCCTGCCGGCCGCGCTCGGCGTGCAGATCGCGCACCCGGATGCGCTGGTCATCGATATCGCCGGCGACGCCTCGGTGCAGATGACGATGCAGGAAATGAGCGCGGCGGTGCAGCACGAGGCGCCGATCAAGATCTTCATCCTCAACAACCAATATATGGGCATGGTGCGGCAGTGGCAGCAGCTGCTGCACGGCAACCGGCTGTCGCACTCCTACACCGAGGCGATGCCGGATTTCGTCAAGCTCGCCGAAGCCTATGGCGGCCACGGCATTCGCTGCGACAAGCCGGACGAGCTCGATGACGCTATCAAGGAGATGATCGGGGTCAAGAAGCCCGTCCTGTTCGACTGCCGCGTGGCGACGCTCGCCAACTGCTTCCCGATGATTCCGTCGGGCAAGGCGCATAACGAGATGCTGTTGCCTGACGAGGCGACCGACGAAGCTGTAGCCAACGCGATCGACGCCAAGGGCAGGGAACTGGTGTAGCCTGGTTCGAGGAAGCTGTGCGGAAACAGCAGATTAGCGCAAAAGTTTGAAATCGAGATCCATATCATGAACGCACAGTTGCAACCGACCGGCTCCGCCTATTTTATCGCCAAGGAGACGGAAAAACCAGAGAACCACACGCTTTCGGTCCTGGTCGACAACGAGCCGGGCGTGCTTGCGCGGGTCATCGGCCTGTTTTCCGGACGTGGCTACAACATCGAGAGCCTGACGGTCTCGGAAACCGAGCACGAAAAGCACCTGTCGCGCATCACCATCGTGACGCGCGGCACGCCGCACGTGCTGGAGCAGATCAAGCACCAGCTCGAGCGCATCGTGCCGGTGCACCGCGTCGTCGATCTCACCGTGCGGTCGCAGGAATTCGGACAGGAGCGGCCATTGGAGCGGGAACTCGCGCTGGTCAAGGTCGCCGGCACCGGCGAAGCCCGCGTCGAGGCGCTCCGGCTCGCCGATGCATTCCGCGCCAGCGTCATCGATGCCAACACCGAGCATTTCATCTTCGAGATCACCGGCAAGGGCTCCAAGCTCGATCAGTTCATCGCCATCATGAAACCGCTCGGGCTAGTTGAAATCTGCCGTACCGGAGTGGCGGCGATGAACCGCGGCCCGCAAGGGATGTGATCATAATGCTCGCGGCGGCAATTCTAGCAGGCGCCGGCGCAATCGTTCTTGCGGTCACGACGGCGGCGGCCAGCCAGGAGCCGGTATTCGACAAGTCAGTGCTGCCGAAATTGTTTGAAGAAATCGACCGCAGGGGCACACCGAGCTACTATTTCCAACAATGCCCGGCCGATATTTGGCGCAGGGCGTCGGGCGTCGATGACGCGCTCTTTTCCACGCCGGGAATAGATTACCAAGGTTGTGAGAAAGACGTCTTGGCCTGTGCCAAGCGGTGTTTCGACGGACGCAGGGGCGAAGCCTGTTTCGAGACGGCCAGGGTCATCCAGGAGCACTCGCCAGAAGACAAGCAATGGACCGAGGAGATGTTCGCCCAGGCCTGCGCTACTGGCAGTATCGGCGGCTGCACAAATCGCGGCGCGGGAATTCTCTTGGGTCGGCTTGGGCTAAACAAACTGCTTGCCGCCGGTAGTGCCAATGAATCTTGCCCTTATCGCACATTCAAGCTGAGCTGCAATGAGGGCGATGCCTGGGGTTGCACCATGTATGGCAGCGCCCTTCAGCATGGTGAAGGCGTCTCTGTGGACGAAGCCGAGGCGATGGCCGCCTACAAAAAGTCTTGCGAGATCGCTGTGGAATTTGACGCCTGCCGATACGCCAAGGCGCTCATGAAAACGATGCAAAGCCGCTAGGGCTTTTCAGATTTGCGCAAGTGCGATCTTTGCGCTGCCTCGCCTCGACCAAGTTCTTTGCTTTCTCTCTTGATAGGGCGCGATACCGGGCAGACATCCTGAACAAATCCATTCAGCGTGTTCACAAGATTGTTCTGGACCAGAGAATAGTGGATGAACTGTCCGTGCCGCTCCTTGGCGATGAGCCCGGCCGTCTCCAGAATGCTCAAATGCTGCGAGATCGACGGCTTCGACATCTCGAAGCGCGCCGCGATCTCGCCCGCCGTTAGGGAAGAGTGCGCAAGATAGGCGAGGATCTTGCGCCGGGGCGCTGAAGATAGCGCTTCAAACACGCGCTGTATCGCGCCATTTGCGTGAGCAGCCGTTTCGGCATCCGCTGCGTGCTCTGCATCTTCGATCACTGTCTGCCACCTTGTGATGCCGAGGTGTTGGCTGCGCCTCGGTCCGCTTTTCTTATTTTCATTTAGACTATTGCCTAAATACCTAATTCGTAGTAGTAGACGATTAGCTTACTGCCTAAGTAACGGAAGACGCGCCAGAAGGCAAGGCTGTGGTCCGGAAATGTTCATGCAGGAGGAGGGGTACCGATGAAAACCATATCCACGGGCAGAATGATTTCCCAACAGGACAGTGACGCCGAAGACGGCAAAGTCGTGTGGGTGCCGGCAAAGTCGATCTGGGTCGGGGCGATGACGATCGCCGCCATTGTGTTGGGACCGATGACATTTAGCTGGAGTGCCTTCGCCTTATTCGTTGCGACAACGGCGGCGACAATCTGCGCCGGACACTCGGTGGGGATGCACCGTCTGCTCATCCACCGTTCGTTCAAGGTTCATATCTGGGTCGAGCATGCGCTGGTCTACCTTGGCGTGCTCGTCGGCATGGCCGGTCCTTTTGGGATGATCTATGCTCACGATATTCGTGACTGGGCTCAGCGCCAGACCGCATGTCACGATCTCCATGCCCATCGTCGGCCATTTTTCACCGATGCCTTCTGGCAGATGCATTGCGCGGTCGCTTTGCGCAATCCACCCACCTTCGTCATCGAACCCTCGATCAGGAATGACCTGTTCTACAAGTTCGTCGAACGCACCTGGATGCTGCAACAACTGCCCTGGGCGATCCTCTTTTTCGCGCTTGGCGGCTGGGATTGGGTGGTATGGGGAATCGCGGTGCGCGTTTCAGTGTCGCTTACCGGGCATTGGTTGGTTGGGCATTTTGCGCACCGAGATGGGGAGCAAGGATGGCGCGTCGACGACGTTGCCGTGCAAGGATACAATTTGCCGCGTTTCGGGCTGGTAACGTTCGGCGAGAGTTTCCACGGCAACCATCACGCGTTTCCCGAGTCTGCACGGCTTGGTCTGGAACACGGACAGATCGATCTCGGCTGGCTATTCATTCAGGTTCTGGCGATCCTGGGTCTGGCGCACAGCGTCAAGATTCCGGAGAATACGCCGAGACGCAAAGGGCTGCGACGCGTGCGCCGTCAGCGCGAAACTGCCCCGGATTCAGATCTATGGTCGGTGCAGCCTACCGCAGATAGATGTTCTCAGCGGATATTGGCCTAAGAAATGAAGGAACGCTTAGGGCGCGTGGACCAACGAATTGCATTTGCACTCAGCACTTCATCGATTTAAGTCAGTATTTCAGTATTATTGATCATTGCGATCCTCCATGACCTTCGATGCATTCCTTGCTCTGCTGGTTTATGCCTTCGTGACCTCGATCACGCCGGGTCCGAACAATTTCATGCTTTTGGCCTCGGGCGTGAATTTCGGCTTGGTCAAAACCGTGCCACACATGCTCGGCATCGGCTTCGGCTTCCTCGTGCTGTTGCTTGCCGTAGGCTTCGGGCTTGGCGCCGTGTTGACGGCCTTTCCGGTCCTGCATACCGGGTTGAAGATCGCCGGCGGCCTCTACTTGCTTTATCTCGCCTGGAAGATCGCCATGTCGCGCTCGCTCGGCGGCGAAGGCGAGGCGAAGGGCCAGCCGATGCGCTTCATCGAGGCTGCGGCTTTCCAGTGGGTCAATCCCAAAGCCTGGGTGATGGCGATTACAGCCATGGCCGTCTATACGAACCCGGAACGCCCGCTTGTGTCCGTGGTGCTGATCGCGGCCGCGTTCGCCGTCGTCATGCTGCCGAGCATTTCGACCTGGGCCGGTTTCGGCATGGCGCTGCGCGGTTTTCTGGCGGATACGGCGCGGCTCAAATGGTTCAACATCGCCATGGGTGTGATGCTGGCGGCGACATTGTGGCCGATGCTGCGCTAGCTGCCGTTTTATTGTGCACTGCACATTAAATCTTCGTAATGACGGGTTTTGGCCCTTTTTCGCCTTCGGCATCCTCTATTATCTGGCAAAATCGCGGCAAGAGGCTGCGAGTTGAGCTAGAGTGCGACCAGCGGAAATCGGCGTGTCGCGTTGAGAAGGCCTTTTGTCGATGCGCGGAAAGATCGTATTTGCGGTGATCGCTGCAGCCTGCCTTGCGGCGGCGTGGCTCTATTTTTCGCCCACCGCAATGACCGGTCTTCAGCAGATGCTGTCGGCGAAGCAGACCACGGCGGCGGCGGACAAACCCGCTGCAGCAGCAAATGCCGCTCGTTCGACTTCGGTGGTTGCCGCCACCGCTTCGACGGCCGATTTCCCGGTCCGGCGCTATGCCATCGGCTTTGTGTCCTCTCCTGCCGTGGTCAGCATCAACGCGCGGGTCTCGAGCCAGATCGTCGCAATCGCGGTCAAGGACGGACAGATGGTGAAGGCCGGCGACGTTCTTTTCTCGCTGGACGATCGCTCGTTGAAGGCGCAACTGGCACGCGATCAGGCGACGCTCGCAAAAGACCAGGCGCTGCTTGCCAGCGCCACGGCCGATCTTCAGCGCGCCAAAAATCTCGTCGCCAGGCAGGCCGGAACACAGCAGACCTACGATCAGGCCGTCGCGGCACAGAAATCCGCCGCGGCCACCGTCGACGCCGACAAGGCAACGATCGATGCGGACCAAATCCAGCTTGGCTTCGCCACGATCAGGGCGCCGATCTCCGGCAGGCTTGGCGCAGTCAGCGTCGCCGTCGGCGATCTCGTCACCACCAGCAACGGCAGCAGCACGTCGACTCCACTGGTGACGATCACGCAGGTCGACCCGCTGCAGGTGAACTTCAATCTCCCCGAAAGCGATCTTGCCTTGCTGCACAAGGCGCTGGCAGCGCCGCAGCAAGGTGCGGTGACGCTGACCAAGGACGGCGACCCGAAGCCGATCGGCAAGGGAACGCTGGATTTCGTCGATTCCAGCGTAGACACGGCGTCCGGCACGATCGCAACGCGGGCCAGTGTGCCCAACGCCGATCTTTCGCTATGGCCGGGCCAATACGTCAACGTCGTGCTCGATGCCGGCATCATGCCACAAATGACGTCCGTTCCGACGGTCGCCGTCCAGCCCAGCCAGAAGGGCCCGTTCGTCTATGTGATCAAGCCGGACAACACCGTTGAAATGCGGCCCGTGCAGGTCGCGCTGACAGAAGGCACCAACACCGCAATTAGCCAAGGATTGAAAAGCGGCGAGCGTGTCGTCGTCGAGGGTCAGACCAAACTGAAGAACGGCGCGGCGGTGCGCGAAGGCAAGGCTTCGACCGGCACCGGCGATCAGGCGGCTCCGAAGGTTGCCGAGGCTGACCGGACGGGCGGAACACAGCCATGATTTCCGAATTCTGCATCCGCAGGCCCGTCGCCACGCTGCTCATGTCGTTCGCCCTGGTTCTGGGCGGGCTATTTGCTTACAAATTCCTGCCGGTCGCGGCGCTGCCAAGCGCCGAATTTCCGGTTGTCAACGTCTCGGCCTCGCTGCCCGGGGCTTCGCCGGAAACCATGGCGACCTCGGTGGCAACGCCTCTGATCAAGCAGTTTGCCACTATCGCAGGCATCGATTCGATCTCGACGACCAACTCGCTCGGCTCGACCTCGATCGCCATTCAGTTCGTGCTCAACCGCGACATCGATGCAGCCGCCGCCGACGTGCAGGCAGCGATCGCACGCACGCAACGACAATTGCCGCCGGAGATGACCAGCCCGCCGAGCTACCGCAAGGTCAATCCAGCCGATGCGCCGATCCTGCTGATGTCGCTGGTCAGCGACACAATTCCGCTGACTGATCTCGACGCGTTTGCCGAGAATGTGATTTCGCCGTCGCTGTCGACGATCGACGGCGTTGCGCAGGTTTCGATCTATGGCCAGCAAAAATATGCCGTCCGCGTCCAGATCGATCCGACGGCGCTCGCCGCTCGCGGCATCTCGATCGACCAGCTGCAGACGGCCATTGCCTCGGCCAACAGCAACACGCCGCTCGGCGTGCTCAAGAACAACAAACAGCAGCTGACGATCACCGCGAACACGCAGCTGACCAATGCGGCAGGATTCTCCAACATCATCATCGCAACCAAGAACGGCCATCCGGTGCGGCTCGGCGAGGTGACCCGCGTCATCGATTCGGTCGAGACCACGACGACGGCAAGCTGGTATGACGGCACCCGCGCCATCATTATGGCGGTGCAGCGCCAGCCGGATGCCAATACCGTCGACGTCGTCGACCGCGTCAAGGCGATGCTACCTTCCTTCGACGATCAGATGCCGGCAGCGGCGAGCATCCAGTTGCTAAACGACCGCTCGACATCGGTCCGCGAGGCGGTCGATGACGTGCAGTTCACGCTCTTGCTCACCATCGCGCTGGTGGTGACGGTGATCTTCCTGTTCCTGCGCCGGGTAACGGCGACGGTCATCCCGGCCGTGGCGGTGCCGATTTCGCTCATCGCCACGCTGGGCGTGATGTACCTGTTCGGCTTTTCCATCGACAACGTCTCATTGATGGGGCTGACGCTGGCGGTCGGTCTTGTCGTCGACGATGCAATCGTCATGCTCGAAAACATTTTCCGCCATATGGAGGAGGACGGGCTCTCTGCCCTCGAGGCGTCGCTCAAGGGCGCGCGCGAGATCGGCTTCACCATCATCTCGATCTCGATCTCGCTGGTCGCCGTGTTCATTCCGGTGCTTTTGATGGGCGGCGTGATCGGGCGCATCTTCAACGAATTCGCGGTGGTGGTGACGGTCGCCATCCTGGCGTCGATGTTCGTCTCGCTGACGCTGACGCCGATGCTGTGCTCGCGGCTGTTGTCATTATCGAAAGCCGAGCAGAAAGCAGCGCACGGTGAAGGCCATAGACAAAACGTCTTCATGCAGGGCTATGACAGGCTGCTGACATTCTGCCTGCGCCACAATTTCCTTGTCTTCCTTGTCTTCCTGGTGACCGCCGGGCTGTCGGTGTGGCTGATCCAGATTTCGCCGAAGGGCTTCTTCCCGCAGGAGGATATCGGCCAGGTCTCGGTGACGACCATCGCGCGCCAGGACATTTCGTTTGACGCGATGGTGAAGCTGCAGGGGCAAGTGGCGGATGTCTTCACCCATTCGCCCTACGTCGCGCATGTCGGCTGGTCGGCGGGCAGTGGAAACAATGCGCTCAACCAGGGCCAGCTGTTTGTGCAGCTGAAAGACAAGGACCAGCGACCGAACATCGACAAGGTGCTTACGGACCTGCGGCGCCAGCTGGCCAATGTGCCCGGCATCGAAACCTACATGCAGCCGGTGCAGAACCTGCGGCTCGGCGCGCGTTCTTCGGCGAGTGCCTACCAGCTTGCCGTTCAGGGCCTCGATACCGGCCTGACGAACGTCTGGGCGCAGAGGCTGACGGACGCGATGGCTGCCGATCATGCCGCCTTCACCGACGTCACCAATGACCTGCAGAACAACGCGCTACAGGCGACGCTGGTGATCGACCGCGACAAGGCGGCGAACCTCGGCGTCGATACCGACACGCTGCGCTCCAGCCTCTATGGCGGTTTCGGCACCCAGCAGGTGTCGACCATCTTCGGTTCGGCCGACAGCTACGACGTGATCATGGAGCTCGATCCGAAGATCGAGTGGTCGCCCGAGCGGATGCTGGCCATCAAGGTGAGAACGGCGAGCGGCAGCCTGGTGCCGCTCGGTGCGTTCGCCCGCGTCGATCGGACCGCCGGTGCTTTGACCGTCAACCAGCTCGGCCAGCTTCCGGCAGTGACCATCTCCTACAATCTGCCGCAAGGCGTGGCCCTCGGCGACAGCGTGAGCCACATCAACGCGCTGAAGGACAAGATCGGCATGCCGCCGACGATCTCGACCGCCTTCTCGGGCACGGCCAAGACGTTCCAGGATTCGCTTTCCAACCAGGGGCTGCTGATCGGCGGCGCGATTCTGACCATCTATATCGTTCTCGGCATGCTCTATGAGAGCTTCATCCACCCGCTCACCATCCTGACCGGGCTTCCATCGGCGGTGCTCGGCGCGCTGGTGGCACTGCGGCTGGCGGGGATGGATCTTTCGGTGATCGCGGTGATCGGCATCCTGATGCTGATCGGCATCGTCAAGAAGAACGGCATCATGATGATCGACGTGGCGCTGGAACTCAGGCGCGAGGGGATGTCGCCTGTCGAATCCATCCACAAGGCCTGCCTGATGCGCTTCCGGCCGATCATGATGACCACGCTTGCCGCGCTGATGGGCACCATCCCGATCGCGCTCGGCACCGGCGCCAGCGCGGAATTGCGCCAGCCTCTCGGCGTGGCGGTGGTCGGCGGTCTTGTCGCCTCGCAGGCACTGACGCTGTTCGTCACGCCCGTCATTTACGTCTACATGGAGCATTTTTCCGGCTGGCTGGTCAGGCTGTGGGCACGGCGCCGGGGCGAGCCGAGCCCGGTCGAAGCGGTCGACCAGCCGTCACTGTTCGACGAGGAGGAAGAACCGGTGCCGCAGAAGGCGGCAGCCGAATAGCGCTGGCCCAAGCCGTGGTGCTTGCGGCCGGGGGTCCGCGATCGTAATTTGACGCCATGCCGCACAATCACGACCACGACAACGAGCTTGATCCTTTTGCGGCGCGGGTGCGCGCGCTGGAGACGATTCTCACCCGCAAAGGCCTGATCGATCCGGCGGCGATCGATGTTATCGTCGACACCTATGAGACCAAGATCGGGCCGCGCAACGGCGCAAAGGTGGTGGCGAAGGCCTGGGTTGATCCCGGGTTTGCCGCATGGCTGAAGCGTGATGCGACGGCGGCCATCGAATCGCTCGGCTACACCGGCCGGCAAGGCGAGCACATGCAGGCGGTGTTCAATACGGCCGACACGCACAACCTCGTCGTCTGCACGCTATGCTCCTGCTATCCGTGGTCGGTGCTCGGCCTGCCGCCGGTCTGGTACAAGGCGCCGCCCTACCGTTCGCGCGCAGTGATCGATCCGCGCGGCGTGCTCGAGGAATTCGGTCTGACCTTGCCGGCGAGGACGACAATCCGGGTGTGGGATTCGACCGCCGAGCTGCGCTATCTGGTGGTGCCGATGCGCCCCCGGGGTACGGAGGGCTGGGATGAGGCACGGCTCGCCGATCTGGTGACGCGCGATGCCATGATCGGCACGGCGCTGGCGCGGGAGCCAGCATGAACGGGCCGCAGGATCTCGGCGGCCAGATGGGTTTCGGGCCGGTCGCGCCCGAACCTGACGAACCCTATTTCCATGCCGATTGGGAAAGGCGGGCGCTGGGCGTGACGTTATGCGCCGGCGCCATGGGCGCCTGGACCATCGACGAGAGCCGGCACGCGCGGGAATCGCTGCATCCAGCGGATTATTATGCCTCCAGCTACTACCAGATATGGATCAAGGCGCTGGAGGTGCTGCTCAAACGCCATGGTTTCGTCAGCGACCGCGACCTGGCTACGGGCGACGCAGTCGATCCGGCAGCGACACCCAAACGGGTGCTGAAGGCTAAGGACGTTCCGGCGGTGCTGGCCAAGGGCGGGCACTGCGACCGGCCTGTCGCCGCGCCTGCGCGGTTCAAGGCGGGCGACCCCGTGCGAACCAAGAACTTTCATCCGACCGGCCACACCAGACTGCCGCGCTATGCACGCGGCAAGCGAGGCGTCGTCGAGGCTGTGCGCGACGGCTTTGTCTTTCCCGACAGCAATGCGCACGGCCAGGGCGAAAACCCGCAATGGGTCTATACGGTGGCCTTTACCGGCGGCGAAATCTGGGGCGAGGGCGCCGATCCGACACTTGTCGTGTCGATCGATGCCTGGGAGAGCTACCTTGAGCCGGTGTGAGACGGGCTCAGTCGCCGCCATGCTGCCCACCGGTGTCGAGGCGCCTGTGTTTGCCGAGCCGTGGCAAGCAGAGGCCTTTGCCATGACGGTAGCACTGCACGACAACGGGCTGTTTTCGTGGAGCGAATGGGCGGATGCTTTGTCGGCAGAGGTGAAGCAGCCGGGCGCCGCGCGCGACGGTCACGATTACTACGAGCACTGGCTGGCAGCGCTGGAAAAGCTGCTTTTGGCCAAGGGCGTTGCCGGAAAGCGCGACGTCGATGCGCTCGCCGCTGCCTGGGAACGCGCCGCGCACGCAACGCCGCATGGCAAGCCGATCCAGCTGGAGAACGATCCACAGCGGGCCGGGTAAGCTGCGGCCGCCTGGCCTTGTTCTCTTTACGTTCCTGTTCGTCACTGATAGCCTGACCCTGTCGCAGCGGCGTGATTGCCGGCGATGAAAATTGATGGTGACGGCAGTCACCTTGTCTTTCCCTCGCGAATCCGGTCTGTCGCGCTGATGGAATTCTCTCCTCAACAGGACGAAGCGCTGAAGGCGGTGGCCGGCTGGCTGAAAGCCGGCAAGCCGCAGCTGTTCCGGCTGTTCGGCTATGCCGGCACCGGCAAGACGACGCTGGCGCGCTATTTCGCCGAGCATGTCGACGGCCAGGTGCAGTTCGCCGCGTTTACGGGTAAGGCGGCGCAGGTGCTGCGTTCCAAGGGCGCGGTCAATGCCCGCACCATCCATTCGCTGATCTACCGGCCGAAGGGCGAAGAATCGGTAGCGGACGAGGTGACCGGCAAGACATCGATGTCGCCGACATTTTCGCTCAACCGGCAGAGCCCGATCTCGCGCGCCAAGCTCGTCGTCATCGACGAATGCTCAATGGTCGACGAGCAACTCGGCCGTGACCTGATGAGCTTCGGCACGCCGATCCTGGTGCTCGGCGATCCCGGCCAGTTGCCGCCAATCTCCGGCGGCGGCTTCTTCACCGACCACGAGCCGGACATTCTGCTCACCGAAATCCATCGCCAGGCGCGAGACAACCCGATCATCAGGCTGGCGCTCGACGTGCGCGAGGGCCGCGAATTCATGCGTGGCGACTATGGCGCGGCGCAAGTGATCGGCAAGGAAGACGTCACCCAGGAACTGGTGCTGAAGGCGGACCAGGTGCTGGTCGGTACCAACCGTACGCGCCGCCGTTATAACCAGCGGCTGCGCGAGCTGAAGGGGTTCAACGCCGATTATCCGCAGGCCGGCGACAAGCTGGTCTGCCTGCGCAACGATCCGGCCAAGGGGCTGCTCAACGGCTCGCTGTGGAAGGTGATGACCTCGTCGCGCGAGACGGTCAAGCCCGGCATCAATCTGCTGGTCTCACCAGAGGAAGATGACCCGGATCGCGGCGTCGCCAAGATCAAGCTGCTCAAAGCCGCATTCGAGGATCCCGACGCCGACATTCCCTGGCAGCAGAAGAAGCGCTTCGACGATTTCGATTACGGTTACGCGCTGACCGTGCACAAGGCGCAAGGGTCGCAATGGAACGAGATCGTGCTTTTCGACGAAAGCTGGGCATTCAAGGAAACTCGCCAGCGTTGGCTCTACACCGCGATCACGCGCGCGGCCGAACGGCTGACGATCGTCCGATAGGGCTGTCAGGTCCGTCGTATCAGCGCTGGGCGATCGGTCTGGCGTCAAGCCATTCCCAGGCGGCGGCTTCGTCCTTGGCCTCGAAATGCCGGAGTTCGATAGGCAAAGAGGCAGGCAAAAAGGCTCTTGCCTCCGGTATCCAGTTCGGCTCACCGATCGCCGCGCAGCGGCCGATATGCTCCACGGCATGAGCTATGCCCTGTTCGATCGTCTCGTCCGATACGTCGGCCCAGTCGACACCCTCATGGTCGATCAGGCGCACCAGCACGTCGATCTTCGGATGCAGCGCATAGGCCGCCTCCAGCAATCCGAACAGGTTTTCGGCGTCAGCCGCTGCGACATGGCCGACGACATCGATGGCGAAAAGATCTTCGCGATCGGTGTCGATGCGGCGAACCGCCGGCACGGCCTCGAGAAAATTCAACAGGGAACTCCTTGCGCTCGATTTTCTTCGCACACCTTGGAACACCTGAAACCCTCTGTCTGTTCCCGTTAAAGGCGGTATAGATGCGCGCCAAGATCAGCCTGGAGCCGTGCAAATGCCTGCAAAGCTTTCCGTCAACCTCAATGCGATCGCCATGCTGCGCAACCGGCGCGACCTGCCGTGGCCAAGCGTGACCGGGCTCGGACGCATTGCCCTTGCCGCCGGCGCGCATGGGCTCACGGTGCACCCGCGACCCGACGAGCGGCACACCAGGCATTCCGATCTGCCTGAGATCAGGGCGCTGATCGACGACGAGTTCCCGAATGCGGAATTCAACATCGAGGGCTATCCGACCGAGGATTTCCTGGCACTTGTGGAAAAGCACCAGCCGGAGCAGGTGACGCTGGTGCCCGACGACCCGGCGCAGGCGACTTCCGACCATGGCTGGAACTTCGCCGCCGAGGCTGCGTTCCTGACACCGGTCGTCAAGCGCCTGAAGAAGGGAGGCTTTCGCGTATCGCTGTTTTCCGATCCGGATCCCGCTGGCGTGAAAGCCGCTCGCGACACCGGCGCCGACCGGATCGAACTCTATACGGGTCCATATGGCAGCTATCATTCCGATTCGGCAAAAGCGGCTAAGGAATTGGAGAAATTGGGAAAAACGGCGGATGCCGCACTGGCTGCAGGGCTCCAGGTCAACGCCGGGCACGACCTTGTGGTGAGCAATTTGCCGGCACTGGCCAGGTGTATCCCGGCATTGGCCGAAGTGTCGATCGGACATGGGTTGACAGCCGATGCGTTGGAGTATGGCATGGCCGCAACGGTCAGGCGGTTTCTGAAGGCTTGTGGCTGGTAGAGAAAGGCGAGCCGATAGGCCGTGCGTTCCCGGCACGGCAGCGCGTCCTTTCCATCCCCGCAGCATAGAGCGCCGCACGTCTATGGGAGTGTCGTCCATGGCCCTTGCCAACGCTGGTAGCGAGGCGGAACCCATCGAACAATCCAGCCACTCCAAGGCCGAGCAGCACAGCACCAAGATCCTGATGCTCGGCGCGCTCGGCGTGGTCTATGGCGACATCGGCACCAGCCCGATCTATGCGTTCCGTGAGGCGTTGCATGCTTCGGCTGGCGGCAATGTCGCCAACCGCGGCGACATCCTCGGGGTGCTGTCGCTGATCATCTGGGCGCTGACCATCACTGTCACCGTCAAATACATCATGTTCGTGCTGCGCGCCGACAACCGGGGCGAGGGTGGCACGCTGTCGTTGATGGCATTGGCACGCGGCAGCTTCCCGAAGCGGTCGGCGGTGATCCTCGGCATAGGCATCGTCGGCTCGGCGCTTTTTTTCGGTGACGCAGTCATCACGCCGGCAATTTCGGTGCTATCGGCGGTCGAAGGCATGAACGTCGTCACGCCGGCGTTCCAGCCCTATGTGGTGCCGCTGACGCTGGTCATCCTGGCGATGCTGTTCGCGGTGCAGCGATTCGGCACGGGCGGCGTCGGACTGGTGTTCGGGCCCGTCACCGCGGTGTGGTTCCTGGCCATCGGACTGTCCGGCCTCAACCATATCATCGACGACCCGGAAATCCTGCTGGCAATCAGCCCACATTACATCGTTTCGTTCTTGGTCAACTCGCCTGACGTCGCCTTCGTCACGGTTGGCGCGGTCTTTCTCGCCGTTACCGGCGCCGAGGCGCTCTATGCCGATCTCGGCCATTTCGGGCGCAAGCCCATTGTACTCGCCTGGCTGGCGATCGTATTCCCTTGCTTGCTGCTCAACTATGTCGGGCAGGGGGCCTTCGTGCTGGCAAATGGCGGCGTTGTCGGTCATCCCTTTTTCGAGATGAACGAAGGCTGGACGCTCATTCCCATGGTCGTGCTGGCGACCGCCGCGACCGTGATCGCCAGCCAGGCGGTGATCTCCGGCGCTTTCTCGCTGACCAGGCAAGCGGTGCAGCTCAACATGCTGCCGCGTTTCGAGATCCAGCATACGTCGGAGAAACAGTCCGGCCAGATCTACCTGCCACGCGTCAACATGCTGCTGGCGCTGGTGGTGATGCTGCTGGTGGTCGGCTTCGGCGAATCCAGCAGGCTTGCCTCGGCCTACGGCATTTCAGTGACCGGCAACATGCTGGTGACCAACATACTGCTTTTTGTCGTCATGACCCGCATCTGGAAATGGCCGCTCGGCGTTGCAGTGGCCTTGACGGCGTTGTTCGCCTCCGTCGATACCGGTTTCTTTGCCGCCAACATTGTCAAGGTGTTCGAAGGCGGCTGGTCCTCGCTGGCGGTGGCCGCAGTGATTGTCATGACCATGTGGACCTGGATAAGAGGCACCAGATACCTGTTCGAAAAAACTCGAAGGAACGAGGTCCCGCTCGATTTCCTCGCCGGCAATCTGCTGAAGAAGAAGCCGCATCTGGTGTCGGGCACCGCGGTGTTCCTGACCAGCGACCCGCTGAGTGCGCCGACCGCGCTGATGCACAGCCTGAAGCATTACAAGGTGCTGCACGAGCAGAACGTCATCCTTTCGGTGGTGACGGCACCGCAGCCTGTCGTGCCCGACAGCGAGCGCGTCAAGATGGAGCAAATCAACGAGCTGTTCATGCGGGTGACGCTGACCTTCGGCTATATGGAGCAGCCCAACATTCCGCGCGCGCTGGCGATCTGCCGCAAGCAAGGCTGGAAGTTCGACATCATGACGACATCGTTCTTCCTGTCGCGGCGCTCTCTCAAGGCCTCGCCCAATTCCGGCATGCCGGTCTGGCAGGACAAGCTGTTCATCGGGCTGGCGCGCACGGCGGCCGATGCGACGGAGTATTTCCAGATCCCGACCGGACGGGTAGTCGAGATCGGGACGCAGGTGGCTATTTAAAAATGTGTCCGTTGCGACATTCCAGGTGGTCTGCCGATCGGACTGAGTCTGCCAAGTCGTGGAGGACTCGCAATATCGGGACGGAGCCATTACGTGACGGCACTTGATATTGCAGCGCAGCAAGCGTAGAGCACCGCCCGCTTACCGGAGTGTCGTCCATGGCCCTTACCAATGCTGGTAACGAGGCAGAACCTGTCGAACAATCCAGCCATTCTGAGGTCGAGCAGCACAGCACCAAGGTGCTGATGCTGGGCGCGCTCGGCGTGGTTTACGGCGATATCGGTACCAGCCCGATCTATGCATTTCGCGAGGCGTTGCATGCATCGGCCGGTGGCAACGTCGCCAACCGTGGCGACATCCTCGGCGTGTTGTCGCTGATCATCTGGTCGCTGACGATCACCGTCACCATCAAATACATCATGTTCGTGCTCCGCGCCGACAATCGAGGCGAGGGCGGGGTGCTGTCGCTGATGGCGCTGGCGCGCAACAGTTTCCCGACGCGCTCGGCGGTGATCCTCGGCATCGGCATCGTCGGCGCGGCGCTTTTTTTCGGCGACGCAGTCATTACGCCGGCGATCTCGGTGCTATCGGCGGTCGAAGGTATGAATGTCGTCACGCCGACATTCCAGCCCTATGTGGTGCCGCTGACACTGGCCATCCTGGCGATCCTGTTTGCGGTACAGCGATTCGGCACCGGCGGCGTAGGTTTGGTGTTCGGGCCCGTCACGGCGCTGTGGTTCCTGGCCATCGGCCTTTCCGGCATTAACCACATCATCGCCGATCCGGAAATCCTGCTGGCGATCAGCCCGCATTACATCGTGTCGTTCCTGGTCAACTCGCCCGATGTCGCCTTCGTCACGGTTGGTGCGGTCTTCCTCGCCGTCACCGGCGCCGAGGCGCTCTATGCCGATCTCGGCCATTTCGGCCGCAAGCCGATCGTACTCGCCTGGCTGGCAATCGTGTTCCCTTGTCTGTTGCTCAACTATGTCGGGCAAGGCGCCTTCGTGCTGGCAAATGGCGGCGTTGTCGGTCATCCATTCTTCGAGATGAACCAGGGCTGGACGCTTATTCCCATGGTCGTGCTGGCGACGGCGGCGACCGTCATCGCCAGCCAGGCGGTGATCTCCGGCGCTTTTTCGCTGACCAGACAGGCGGTGCAGCTCAATATGCTGCCGCGTTTCGTTATCCAGCATACGTCGGAAAAACAGTCGGGCCAGATCTATCTGCCGCGCATCAACCTGATGCTGGCGCTGGTGGTGATGTTGCTGGTGGTCGGCTTCGGCGAATCCAGCAGGCTTGCCTCGGCCTACGGCATTTCAGTGACCGGCAATATGCTGGTGACCAACATACTGCTTTTTGTCGTCATGACCCGCATCTGGAAATGGCCGCTCGGCGTTGCAGTGGCCTTGACGGCGTTGTTCGCCTCCGTCGATACCGGTTTCTTTGCCGCCAACATTGTCAAGGTGTTCGAAGGCGGCTGGTCCTCGCTGGCGGTGGCCGCAGTGATTGTCATGACCATGTGGACCTGGATAAGAGGCACCAGATACCTGTTCGAAAAAACTCGAAGGAACGAGGTCCCGCTCGATTTCCTCGCCGGCAATCTGCTGAAGAAGAAACCGCATCTGGTGTCGGGCACCGCGGTGTTCCTGACCAGCGACCCGCTGAGCGCGCCGACCGCGCTGATGCACAGCCTGAAGCATTACAAGGTGCTGCACGAGCAGAACGTCATCCTTTCGGTGGTGACGGCACCGCAGCCGGTTGTGCCCGACAGCGAGCGCGTCAAGATGGAAATGGTCAACGAGCTGTTCATGCGGGTGACGCTGACCTTCGGCTACATGGAGCAGCCCAACATCCCGCGTGCGCTGGCGATCTGCCGCAAACAGGGCTGGAAGTTCGACATCATGACGACGTCCTTCTTCCTGTCGCGGCGCTCTCTCAAGGCCTCGCCCAATTCCGGCATGCCGGTCTGGCAGGACAAGCTGTTCATCGGGCTGGCGCGCACGGCGGCCGATGCGACGGAATATTTCCAGATCCCGACCGGACGGGTGGTCGAGATCGGGACGCAGGTGGCTATCTGAACAAATGGCCGTGCCCTTTGAGGGCACGGCCATTGTGAGGCTCAGCTCACCAGAGCCGCCTTGTTTGCTTCAAGAAATTGCTTCAGCGGCTGTGGCTTCCTGCCGGACAGCGTCTCGACCGCGTCGGTCACCATGCCGATCCGGCCGGAGCGGGTGTTGGTGTCGAAGGAAACGATGACAGGCGCAAAAGCTTCGGGAACGCCGGCTGCCTTCAATCCCTCGGTCAGCGCTTCATCCGAAAGCTGGATAACTTCGATCGGCTTGCCGGTGACCTCGGTGACGAGGGCTGCAATCTCGGCCATCGTGTGGGCCTTGGGGCCGGTCAGCGTGTATGTCGTGCTTTCGGTTGCGCTCGAAGCAAGGCCGGCGGCGATCGCGGCTGCCATATCGTCGCGCGCGCCATGGGCAATGTGGCCGTCTCCAGCGGATGTGTACCAGTGCCCCGAGGCGATGGCGTGCGGCAGCGCCATGAACAGGTTCTCCTGATACCAGCCGTTGCGGAAGATGGTGTAGGGGATACCGCTCGCCTTGATCGCCTGCTCGGTGCCGTGGTGATCGGGCGCAAACAGTACCGGCGATCCTGGCTCCGGATTGGGCATCGACGTGTAGAGCAGATGCGAAACGCCGGCGCTTTTTGCGGCGGCGACCGCGGCCTCATGTTGCTTCAGGCGCTTGCCCGGAACGGCGAGCTCGTTTGTCGAAATGATCAGAACCCTGTCGGCGCCGGTGAATGCACTGGCCAACGACGCGGTGTCGTCGAAGTCGACTGCCCGGATGGTGACGCCTCGGGCTGCCAGATCGGCCAGATTTTCCGGATTGCGGGTGGCGGCGATGATGCGCTGAGGGGAGACCTTGAGCGTGTCAAGCAGATGATTGATGACGCCGCGGCCAAGCTGGCCGGAGGCGCCGGTGACGAGAAGGGTGTCGGTCATGAGATGTCCTGACGTTGCGCCGGAGCGGCGGGTGCATATGTTAGTCTCAAAAAGAGACCAGCACTAAAATAGGAATTGACCCATCCTCGTAAAGAAGGCAGTTTTGCGGGAGGTAGGCACATCCAGGGAACCAGCCATGGACGGCAAGATCGTCAATCTGAGATCGAAGCTCGAGATATACAAAGCAGGCAGCGGTGGCGGAAACCTTGCGGATTGCCCGGTTCGCGACGTGATCCAGGGCATAAGCAATAAATGGAGTTCACTGCTGATGGAGGCCTTGGCCGAGAAGCCGTACCGCTTCGGCGAATTGCGGCGGCTGGTGCCCGATATTTCACAGCGCATGCTCACCCAGACGCTGCACGATCTGCAGCGCGACGGCTATGTGCATCGCCAGGTGTTTCCGACCAAACCGCCGAGCGTCGAATACAGCCTCACCGATCTCGGGCGCTCGATGTTTGGACCCTTGCATCAGCTGATCCAATGGGCCGAGCTCAATCACGGCGCTGTACGCGAGGCGCGGAAGATTTTCGATGCTGCCGAGGGCTGAGCCTCAAGGCCGAGACAGCGGCTTGATTTAGCGACAGCGCTGAAGGATTGTCCGGCCTGGGTTGGGTCGGGCAGATGGGCAATTCTCTGGACATCGCGATTGCCGGCGCCGGGCCGGCTGGACGTGCCGCCGCGCTCTATCTCACGCGCGCCGAACATAGGGTCACCATCTTCGAGCGCTTCGACCAGCCAAAGCCGGTCGGGTCCGGGCTGATCCTGCAGCCGACCGGGCTGACGGTGCTTGCCGATCTCGGCCTGCTCGACGACATTCTGGCGCTGGGCAGCCGCATAGACCGCCTGCATGGTGCAGACGCCAGAACTGGCCGCACCGTGCTCGATGTCCGTTATGATGCCCAGCGCGGCGGTCGCTTCGGGCTGGCGGTGCACCGCGCGGCTCTGTTCGGCGTGCTTTTCCGCGCCGCCCGGCGCCAGGCGATCACCATCGAGACAGGTATCGAGCTCGAGACGCTGGAAACCGGCGAACGGGCAACATTGATCTGCGGCAACGGACGACGGATAGGGTCGTTCGACCTGGTAGTGGATGCCAGCGGTTCGCGCTCCAAACTGCGGCGGTGCGTAACCAATCCGGGCGAACCGCGATCGCTCGCCTATGGGCATCGCTCGGCTGGCGCGGCGAGGGTTTCGACGAGCACGCCCTGCTGCAGCGCTACGACAAAGCGAGCGTGATGATCGGCGTGCTGCCGATCGGCCGGCCTGAGCCCGGTGCCGGGAAGATGGCGGCATTCTTCTGGAGCCTGAAGCCGGCGGATGCCGAGTGCGTATGGGCGGCAGGTCTCGATGCATGGAAGGCGAGATTGGCCGGGCTGTGGCCTGAATGCGCGGCCTTCATCGACCAGATCGACAGTTTCGAGCAGCTCTCGCTGGCGCGCTATGGCCATCACACGATGAAGACGCCAGCCGGACGGCGATTGGCCGTTATCGGCGACGCGGCCCATTCGACAAGCCCGCAGCTCGGCCAGGGCGCGAACATGGCGCTGCTCGATGCAGCCGCGCTCAACTACGCACTCATAGGAACGGCCCGTATCGATACTGCGCTGGAAGCTTACGTTCGGGCGCGGCGATGGCATGTGCGGGTCTTCCAGGCGCTGTCGCTGGTGCTGACGCCGTTTTATCAATCGGATTCGATTGTGATGCCGTTCGTCCGCGACAGGCTGGTGGCGACGCTGGCAAAAGTCCCGCCGGCGCCGGAGTTTCTTGCTTCCATGGTTACAGGAACGGTGCTCAATCCATTCAAGCCGATCGGGCTTGCGGAAGCGCTGTGGCCGGATCGTTTTGGCGGATGATTTCCGAAAGGTGCGAACCCTTAGCCTGCAAGAATGCGTGGAGGCGTTGCGGATAATCGGGAGCGACCGCGTCCTTCACGGATGGGCGTTCGTGCAATGCCTTGCGCCAGGCCGAGACAAATGGCTTTCGGTCCAGGATGCCGAAATCGCCGATCCGGTCGAAGATGTCGAAATAGCGGAAGATCGGCCCGTAGACCGCGTCGACCAGTGAAAAACGCTCGCGGTCGAACCATGGTCCAGCCGCGCCGTTCGCCAGTTCCACTTCCAGGCGATCGAACATTGCTGCCAGAGCCCCGCGTTCGGCGATGAAGGCGGCTTCGGTGAGTGCTGAATAGAAGCGGCCGATGGCATTGAGGATTGCTGAGCCGAACTCGATCCAGGCGCGATGCCGGGCACGGGCATAGGGGTCGGTGGGATGCAGCGGATTGGGCTGGGTTTCCTCGAGGAATTCGAGGATGACGAGCGATTCGAAGATCACCGTTTCCTGGCCGTCATGCTCAACGCGGAGCAGCGGCACCTTGCCGAGCGGTGATATCGCCTTGAACCAGGCAGGCTTGTTGGCGAGATCGACCGTGATGCGTTCGAACGGCACGCCCTTTTCGCGAAGTGAAATCGCCGCGCGCTGCACATAGGGGCAAAGATGATGGCTGACGAGAGTGAGCTTGTCGGTCATCTCACTCCCCCCAGACATAGTTCAAGGCACCGTCCTCGACGCGGGTGGAGAGAAACATCAGGCGGGAGCCCTTCCGCGCCGGGCCTTCGAGGCGATCACCGTTCGCCATGTCGAACGAGGCGCCGTGCCACTGGCAGACGAGCTTGCCGTCCTTGCAGTCGAGCGGGCCACCGAAATGCAGGCAGACGTTGGCGGCGGCGCGGATACGCTCGCCGCTGCGGTAGACATGGACCTCGCGGCCGAAGAACGGAGCGATCAGGCTGCCTGTTTCCGGAATGTCGGCGATCTTGCAGATTTCATGCTTCATCGGAATTGCCTCTCATGATTGATGCGATTGCATCTATATAGATGCATTTGCATCGATCGTCAAGCTTGATGCAATTGCATCTATCACCTACGATGCAATCATGACCGGGATTCCTTCACCTCCAGCCATCAAGGCCTGGGCCCGCCTGATGCGGGTTTCGCGCCAGTTGTTGGAACGAGCCGAGGACGCGCTGAAGGACAGTGGCCTGCCGCCGCTTGCCTGGTACGACGTCCTGCATGAGCTTGCCGAGGCGGGCGAGGGCGGATTGCGGCCGTTCCAACTCACCGAGCGCACCCTGTTTGCGCAGTACAACATCTCCCGGCTGCTGGCGCGGCTCGAAGCCGACGGGCAGGTCGAGAAGCTTCCAGTTGCCGATGACGGCCGCGGGCAAACAGTCCGCGTCACAGACAAGGGACGCGAGACGCGCCGCCGCATGTGGGCTGTCTACGGCCGGTCGATCGCGGAGTTGGTCGGCTCCCGGCTTTCCAATGATGAGCTCGACGCGCTGTCAGCTCTGCTTGGGCGCCTGCGAGATCCGCCTGCCCTGGAGTGACACGCCTTCATGACGAAGATGGCACCGATTGGCGAGGTCAGGCACTGCCCAAGAGGAATGCCAACGTCGCCAGAACGCCAAGCCCGACGCGGACCAGATGCAGATTGCCCCATTTGGCGATCAATGTCCGAGCTTCAGGATTGACGGAGTTCGCGTCCATCGCCTCCAGCAACCTATTTGCCGGCATCATCACCAGCAGCGTCCATGGCCAAGGCAGGATGATCAGCAAGGCACCGACCAGATAAGCGAGATTGCCGGTCAGCCACCAGGCGACGAGGCCCAGAATACAGGCGATGACGGCGATCGAGGCCTGCATGGCGGCGCCGCGCTTGTAGGAAGGCTGCCATTCCTGCAGCAATGCCTTGTCATCGAGGCGAAGCCGCGCCGGCTGCTCGGCGACGCTGACGTAGATAGCCGCGCCGGCGAACACTGCGGCAACGGTCAAGGCAAGCAATCCGGCGAGCATGATCCGTGTCTCCCGTGATGCCCCGCATGGAGCAAACAGAAATAAAGGGTTGCGTCGGGTCGGGCAATACGCCATAAAGCCGAACCGTAACGTACGGTACGCCATCGAGCTCGTATCTGAACTGCGGGTGAGTTTGCCTCCGGAGGAAAAACTGTGTTGCACGCTGTGACCGACATCGACACCAGCGAGGCGCTGACGGAGCGGCAGAAGGACGTGCTCGACGCCGCCCTTCGCCTGCTGGTCGAAGAGGGCGATCAGTTGACCATGACCGCCGTGGCGCGGCGGGCGAGCTGCTCGAAGGAGACGCTCTACAAATGGTTCGGCGATCGCGACGGGCTGTTGACGGCAACGGTACAATGGCAGGCGTCCAAGGTGCGGGTAGTGCCGGTCGACCGCAAGGGGCTCGACCTCCCTTCGCTGACGGCGAGCCTCGAACGCTTCGCTTCGGACTGGCTCAAGGTAATTTCGAGCGACACCTCGATCGCGCTGAACAGGGTGGCGGTCGGCCATGCTAGTTCGGGGAAGGACGATCTCGGCGCCATCGTGCTGGAGAACGGTCGATTTGCGCTGGCCAAGCGCCTCAAGCCGGTGCTGGAGGCCGGGAGACAGGCCGGGTTCCTTGAATTTTCGGACGCGGAGACGGCGTTCCGCACCTTTTTCGGGCTGGTCGCCCGTGACGTGCAGATCCGCTTGCTGCTTGGCGACCGGCTGGAATTGACTGATGTGGCGATCGGCGGCGATGCCGTCCGGGCGACGCAGCAGTTTCTCGCTCTTTTCGGGCAAAAACCGGGCCGCAGGGCCCATAGAGCCGGATGATTTCAGGTCAAATCGACCTGAAATCTGAAACCGGCTCTACACTAAAAGATGGAGCATGATGTCGTCCGAAAACCGCTTCACACTTTTCGGCATCATGCTCTGGTTCAAAACGGGAAGGAAGAAAAATGCGTGTCTATTACGATCGCGACGCCGATCTCAACCTGATCAAGGGCAAGAAGGTCGCTATCATCGGCTATGGCAGCCAGGGCAGGGCGCATGCGCTCAACCTCAAGGATTCCGGCGTCAAGGACATCGCCATCGGCCTCAAGGCCGGCTCGGCGACCGCCAAGAAGGTCGAGGCCGACGGGCTCAAGGTGATGAGCGTAGCCGATGCCGCCAAATGGGCCGACCTGATGATGATGGCGACGCCGGATGAGCTGCAGGCCGACATCTACAAATCCGAGATCGCGCCAAACATCCGCGATGGCGCGGCAATCGCCTTCGCCCACGGCCTCAACGTGCATTTTGGCCTGATCGAGCCTAAAGCTTCGGTCGACGTCGTGATGATCGCGCCGAAGGGGCCTGGCCATACGGTGCGCGGCGAATACCAGAAGGGCGGTGGCGTGCCGTGCCTGGTCGCGGTCAACCAGGACGCTTCGGGCAATGCGCTCGACCTGGCGCTCTCCTACGCCTGCGGCGTTGGCGGCGGCCGCTCGGGCATTATCGAGACCAATTTCCGCGAGGAGTGCGAGACCGACCTGTTCGGCGAGCAGGTGGTGCTGTGCGGCGGCCTGGTCGAATTGATCCGCGCCGGCTTCGAGACACTGGTGGAAGCCGGCTACGCGCCGGAAATGGCCTATTTCGAGTGCCTGCACGAGGTCAAATTGATCGTCGACCTGATCTATGAAGGCGGCATCGCCAACATGAATTACTCGATCTCGAACACCGCCGAATGGGGCGAATATGTCTCGGGCCCGCGCATCATCACTGCCGAGACCAAGGCCGAGATGAAGCGCGTGCTGAAGGATATCCAGACCGGCAAGTTCACCTCGGAATGGATGCAGGAATACCGCGCCGGCATGTCGCGCTTCAAGGGCATCCGCCGCAACAACGACAGCCACCAGATCGAGGAAGTCGGCGCCAAGCTGCGCGCGATGATGCCGTGGATCTCGAAGAACAAGCTGGTTGATAAGGCCAAGAACTGAAGGAAATCCACGTTCGTTTCGTTACCCGTCCTCGGGCTTCGCCCTGCGGGCGCGTGGGAATTTCCATGAACAAGCTGGTCGACAAGGCCAAGAACTGATCGCAATTTCATTGCCGATCAAGAAAGGCCGGCGGAGCGATCCGCCGGCCTTTTCGCATCAAGATTGTGTGGTTTCTAGGCTTCTGGACAGGCGCACTATCCTCATCACCGTGATATGCCTGTGCGGGGCATGGCACAAAAGTGCCAAGGGGGTGAGAGTTGGAACTCAAATTTCTGTTGGTCGGGTTTGCCTGCGCGGTTGCCGGCATGCTGTCCCTCATCACCTTGCTGAAGTGGTGGGAGGTGAGGGCGGTCAGCCGCTGGTCTCCGACGCCGGGAAAGATCATCTCGTCGCGGGTCGAGGCTCGCGAGGTGACCAGTTCGGGATCCGGTTCGGACAGCAGAGGGTCGACCGAAATCCGCAACTTCCCGGCAATCACCTTCGAATACAAGGTGAACGGCAAGACATTTCGCAGTTCGCACTACAGCGTGCAGGAGAACCTTGGAAACTTTGCCGTGGCGGAAACCCTTGCGAAATTTCCAAACGGGGCCGGCGTAACCGTCTTCTACAATCCGGCCGATCCAGCCAAGGCCGTGATCGAACGCACCATGCCCGACGGCTCCTTCAAGTTCATGGTCCAGCTTTCGGCCGGGCTGGTGGTCGGCGCGCTTGTATTGGTCTTCTCCGTCGGCGGCGTCCTCGAAGCGATCCGGCCGTTTTTGCCCAGGCCGCAGAACCTCGGCGCCGCTGCCCTGCTGCTTTTCATGGGATTATTTGTCCTGCGCATGGGCTTTGCCCAGAAGTCACTTGCGGAACAGGCGGCCAAATGGCCGATCACGGCAGGACGCATCGACGCCTCGGGCCTGCAGAAATTCGAGACCCGCGACAGGTCCGGAGGCGGCTATCGGCCCTGGCGAACAGTCTTCAAATCCCGCATCGTCTACAGCTATAGCGTCGCCGGCCAGCGCTACGCCGCCGATCGCATCGCTTTCGGCGCAAACGTGACGGCTTCGCTGCCGAGCCTCGTCAGCGGTCGATCGCAGCGCTACCTCCAGGGCGACAAGGTCGAGGTCCACTACGACCCCGACAACCCAGTTGCAGCGGTTCTCGAATGCAGGGTGAGCGGGCTTTGGCTCCTGTGGGTCTGCGCCGTTGGCTTGATAGGCGGAGCCGCGCTGCTTGTCGGGGTGATCTAATGCTGAAGCTGCCGTCCTAGACGCTGTAGATCCAGAGAAAGAGGACACTTGTCGTCAGCACCTGACAAGAACTCCGCTGTCGAAGCCCGGCCATGTCAGTCTCAACGTCGCCCCGTCGACCACAATATGGATGACACGGGAGAACGGCTCTTCGGCCGACGGGTCGGATCCGTAACATTGGCTGGCCCGCGCCACCCAGCCCGTGGGCGTCTTGAGGAACGTTGCGTGTTCGCAGCCGAGAGCAGGGACCGACAGCGCGTCGCGGTATAATGTGTAGACAGTCTGGCGTTGAACATCCGCAACGGCGGTACAGTTCGATCTGTTCCCGGACCATATGCCCACATACTGTTCCGCGGCAAAGGCGCTGCCGCACGAAAATGTTAAGATCGAAATGAGCATCAAGAGATTTCGCATCATCGTTTCTTCTTTTCGACGTGGCCTTGGGCCATGCTAAAGCATCGGTGCTCAGACTTCACAATGATGCTGCTCCAAGGGACTTAAATGATCATCCACAAAGCAGCAGCTATTTTTCTGAGCATGCTGAGCCTGTTGCAAGCAGCGAACGCAACAGAATGTTCGCTCAGCCATGCGACCTATCGCGAGCCGCGTTCGGGAGCGACGATACAGTTCCGGCCAACCAACAACGAGCCGGCCGCGCTGACGACCGAGGTCTTTTCGTTGATCGTGCCCAACACCGACATTCGTCTGCCGTCGGACATTACCTGGACCAATGGCAAGTACTCGTTTCCTGTGGGCACGATCCGGCACACCTGCACCGACGACGATCGTGAGGCTGGTCTCGAGGACGGCACCGGGCTGTGCAGAGTGTGGGATGGGCAGGTCTATGCGTTCAATGCAGGCGGTGCCGAGCAGTTGAGTTCCCGCGAAGCCTCGCCGGCGCCGGCAGGGTTGCTGTTGCCTGACTTCGGCGCGATTTTTACCGAATGGCCCGATTTCGCCAAAGCCAATCCCGATGGTTCAGCCTGGGACGCCTTTAGCTTGACGGGTTGTAGCGATGAATAGCAAGAGACTGCCGGCCTGCATCTTCGCCCTGCCGGTCCTTATGGCCATGGCAACCGGCGCTCGTGCCGACCAAAGCAAGCCGTCGCGTCCGCCTGTCGACAAATGCGCTTGGGAACGGCTGGCGGACAAGGATGTCGGGCTGGCTGCCTGGGTGCAGCGCTGCGATTTCGGTTTTCGCCGGATTCATTTCGAGCTTGGCGGCAATGCTCTTGCCATCAAATACAGCGACGGCGGGCCGGCCGATCCCGTCGTCGAAGTCTTCGATATGCTGCCGGGCGAGGCCGCTGACGCTGCGTTGCAGCGCATTTTTACGCAGAAGACCGAGAAAGCCATCAGCACACGTTGCGTGCTCATGCCTTACACCGAAGGGGTCGCGCCCACGCGCACCCTGCGGTATGTCTTCAGTCCCGATGCCGTTTATCTCAGTGAATTGAAAGCCGTTGCCGACCCTGACGAGGTCGGCGAACCGCCTTGCGGCGAATGGGGCGAAGCCCCGGACGGCATTCAGTATTTCGAGGTGCAATCACCCGAACTGCGAAAGCTTCTATTCGTTCGCGTCGGCCAGGATGAGCCGCTGTTTGACGAGCAGACACTGCGAGTCCTGCCACCCGGATAGCGCCGGGATCTCAGCCGTAGTGCCAGCTGGGCTTTGGTTCGGTGCCGGTGAACATCACCCCAATTCGGTCCTCGCGGCGCCAGCGAACCACCGCCTTGTAGGCAATGCCGTCGGTCGGAACATAGAGCAGGAACTCATCGGGCACGCGCGCGTCGATCGAGACCTTTAATTCGGCACCGCCCGCATGCATGTTGCGCAGTGTGCATGTGACCTCGGAGTTGGTCATGCCGGTCAGGATCGCCGCGCCCTTCAAGACGCGCTGCCGGTGTTTGTCCCTCTGTTCGTCCTCGGCCATCGCACGCAATCCAGCCATCTTCGCGTCTCGGGCGTTCTGATCGGGAGGATTATTAGACCTGCCTGATAAAAATAACGTTATCACCAGTGGAGGCTGGCGATTTTTCGCGGTTGCTGGCCGTAAGAAAAAATCGGCGCCGCAACGCGCGGCGCCAGACGATATTATTACCGGCCTGCTCAGCTATAGGGCGAGTAGCATTGCTGGCGCGGCCCGTTATAGGGCTGGAACGTGTTGTCCCAGGCGCGGTACGACCGGTAGCGATTGTAGCACCATTGGACATGCGCGCTGGAAAGCCGCTGTGTCCGGTAGTAGCGCCGCGGTGCGGGCGCATCGTAGTAGTTGTAATTGTTGTATAGGCTGCCGAGGCCAAACCCCAGGCCCAGCCCAAGAATCGCGGCGCCGGCACCATCATCGTAATAACCGCCGCGGTAATGGCGGCGGTGATGGCGCCAACGCCAGTTGTCATTCCAGCCGCCATTGTCCCAGTGTCTCGAGAAATGACGGCCGCGGAAATTGTTGGACCGCCATCTCCAACCATCGTCGCCGCGCCATTGCCGAACGCCGTGATTGCGCCAACGCCAGATCTGCCTGTCATTGCCGCCTGCCCAATCTTCACGAATTTGCACGATGTCGGCGGCATTGCCCGCCACCGGCAGCAGAGGTTTGGGCATCGGCCCGGCAAGCGACGGGGCCGAGAGGCCGGCGATCAGACCGAGGGCCATCAGCCCGGATCTGGCGGAAGATAAAAAGAGCGGTTTCATCGCACTCTCCGAAGATTCAGGCCCCACGCCCAGAATACCCCGGGGAAGGGCCTATTGATGGAACTTTCCATCTGAACGGAAGATGAACAAAAAGGTTCCGTCAACCATAACGAGCGCGCGATCAATCAGAGCCGCCTGATTTCTGCGCCCTTGTTTTCGGGCGCGCTTGCGGGCAAAGGTCAAAGCCATGTCGCTGCGCCTTGCCACCTTCAACGTCGAAAACCTGATGAACAGGTTTGATTATTCCGGATACCGCAATCAGCTCAACGAAGATCGCACGCTGGCGCTTTTCGACATCCAGAGCGAGGCCGAATACAAGATGCTCGAGCAGGCGCGGGCCATCGCGCAGTCCGACGACACGCGGCAGTTGACGGCGCTGGCGATCGCGGCCACCCGCGCCGACATCATCTGCATGCAGGAGGTCGACAATATCGAGGCGCTGAGGGCCTTCGAATATGGCTATTTGTTCAAGATGGTGGGGCAAGGCTACCGGCAGAAATACACCACCGCCGGCAATGATTCGCGCGGCATCGACGTCGCCGTGATGATGCGCAACGAGACCGCGCAGGGCCAGCCGATCGAATTCGTGCGCATGACCAGCTACGCCTATGTCACGTTCGAGCAATTCGGCCTGCACACGCCGGAATTGGCAGCGCTTGGGTATCAGGCCAATGAGCGCATCTTCCGGCGCGACTGCCTGGAAATCGATCTGACGGTGGCTGGCGCGCCGTTGACGCTCTACCTCGTTCATTTCAAGTCGATGGGCTCGCCCCGTAACGGCCTCGACGGCCGCGAGGCGACAATGCCGCTGCGCATCGCCGAGGCGCAAGCGGTGCGCCGGATCATCGAGGAGCGCTTCGGCAAGGACCATGCCGCCGACAAGCGCTGGGCAATCTGCGGCGATATGAACGACTACCGGCAGCGCGTGAAGATTACCGGCGATGCCGTCGACGGCTACCGTTTCGAGGTCATCGACGAGAGCCGGTCCTGCATCGATGTGCTCACTGCCGGCGGTTTTTGCGAAAACGCGGTCGAGCGGCGGCCGGAAATGGACCGCTGGACTTTCTATCACACGCGCGGACCGGAAGAGCGGCATCTCTGCCAGCTCGACTACATCCTTTTGTCGAGCGCGCTGGCCAGGCAGAACGCCACCGCGGTTCCCGATATCATCCGCAACGGCCAGCCTTGGCGCACCATATTTCCGGCGGGCCAGGAGGTCGAGCGCTTCCCACGCGCCGGGTGGGACCGGCCGAAGGCATCCGACCATTGCCCGGTAGCAATTGCCCTCGACATGGTGTGAGACAGGCGTGAGTTTCGATCTGCCGCGCAACGTCATCCTGCCGGTCGATGCCATCGACGTCAGGCTCGATTCCGGCCCGCATCCGTTCGAGCGCGATCATGCCGACGCGATCGCCGAGAACTGGCGGCGTGAGACCGCGGCCAAGCCGGCGCTTTTCGACGGCACCGTGGTGCTGCTTTCCGCTCTCAGCTATCGCGACAATCGCCTCGTCGGCCGTTGCCATGCGGTGCGTTATTCGACCTTCATGCTTTGGCGCAGCAATCGACAGGTGCTTGGCGCCGAACATGCCTACGCTCACGCCATGCTGGTCGCCGGCGACAACACGTTGGTGGCGATCCGCATGGCGCCGCATACGGTCAATGCCGGGCGCGTCTACTTCGCCGCCGGTTCGTTCGAGCCAACCGATTTCCGCGACGGCCTTGTCGACGTCGACTTCAACATGATCCGCGAGGTGCGCGAAGAGACCGGTCTCGACCTGTCAGGCGCGACACGCGGCAGGCGCCATTACGCCCTGTCGACGGCAAGCGGCACGGTGATCTTTCGCCGCTATCGTGAGACGGCTTCCGCCGACGACCTGGCGCAGCGGATCAGCGCTTTCGTCGCGGCCGAGTCAGAGCCTGAAATCGAAGGCCCCATCATCATCCGCAATGCAGCCGACCTGCCGGACGGGTTGATGCCGCATATGAGACCGCTGATCGAATGGCACTTTGCGGGCAAGGATTCCGACTCTAACGTCGAGACCTGCCTTCAATAGCCTTGGGGTCGTTGCGGGCGGCAACAAAATACAACAGCACGCCGAGACCCAGGAGCGCGCCCATCGCCGTTCCCATCGTCTGCCCAATTACCTGCTGAAAGTCTGCGGTGACGCGATCGGGATTCTCCATCCCATAAAGGATCAAATTCCACCAAAGCCCTGCCAAGGCGGCTTCGACGATCACCATCGCCAGAGCCAGTCGCGCTTTCTTGCTCATCCATTGTTCCCCCCTTAGTCCCCAACAGCATTGTTATCATTGCAGAATGTGCTGCGACAAGGGCAGGTTGCATAAAAAATTGGCAGCGTCTGGAGGCGCGCGCTACTCGTGCCTCAGCGCGTCGATCGGGTTGAGCCGTGCGCCGCGCAGCGCCGGGAAGAAGCCGAACACCATGCCGATCAGCGCGGAGAAGCCGACCGCAAGCAGGATGACCGCCGGGCTTGGCGCAAACGGGATCGTCAGCGTCACCGAGGCGAGGCCGGCAAGGGCCAGGCCGATCAGGATGCCGATAATGCCGCCAAGCAGCGACAGCACGGTTGCCTCGACCAGGAACTGGATGAGGATATGCTTTTCATGGGCGCCGATAGCGAGCCTGATGCCGATCTCGCGCGTGCGTTCGGTTACCGACACCAGCATGATGTTCATAATACCGATGCCGCCGACGAGCAGGCTGACGCCGGCGACGGCGCCGAGCATGCCAGTCATGGTGGTGGTGGCGCTGGCCATGGCATCGGCGATCTGGGTCATGTCGCGGATCGAGAAATCATCGTCACGGTCGGGCGTGATGCGGCGTGTGTCGCGCAAGATGTCCTCCACGCGCTGCTGCAGCACCGTGGTTGGCGTACCGTCGTCGGCGGCGACATAGATCGATTCGATGTCGCGATTGCCGGCAATGCGACGCTGATAGGCCGCAAGCGGCATCAGCACGACATTGTCCTGGTCCTGGCCGAAGCCGGTATAGCCCTTCGGTTCGAGCAGGCCGATGATCTTGCAGGAAGTGCGGTTGACGCGGATGATCTCGCCTTCGGGGTCGCCGGCGCCGAAGAACTGCTGGCGCACCGTCTCGCCGATGAGGCAGACGCCGGTGCCCGAGCGGGTTTCCGAATCGCTGAACGGGCGGCCCGAAACCAGCTTCCAGTCGCGGGCATCGAGATAGGCGCTGTCGGTGCCGGTGACGCCCGAGGTCAGGCTTTCGGTGCCGAAAATGACGCGCACCTGCTTTTGCGACGCCGGCGAGATGGCGCGCGCGCCGTCCAGATGCGCGGCAAGCGCTGCAAGATCTTTGTCGCCCAGCGGTCGGACCACCTGGTCGAGCCCTCCAGGTCCGCCAGGCCCGGCCGGACGGCCGGAACGGATGACAAGCAGATTGCTGCCGAGCTTGGAAATATCGGACTTGACCTTTTCGGTGGTGCCCGAGCCGATGGTCAGCATGGCGATGACGGCGGCAACGCCGATGACGATGCCGAGCAGCGTCAGGAACGAGCGCAGCACGTTGCGGCGGATGGAGCGGAGCGAGAGGCGAACGGTTTCCCAGATCATGGCTAGGCCATCTCGAGATTGGCTGTGTCCAAGGCGACATGGCCATCGAGGAAACGGATCGTGCGCTGCGCATAGCCGGCAACATCGGCTTCGTGCGTGACCATGGCGATAGTCAGCCCGAGCTCGCTGTTCAGCTGCGTCAGGAGTTCCATGATCTCGTGCGTGCGGGCGGTGTCGAGATTGCCGGTCGGTTCGTCGGCAACGAGCAGCGTCGGCCTGGTGACGATGGCGCGCGCGATCGCCACGCGCTGCTGCTGGCCGCCGGACAGCTCGGCCGGCGTATGATGCTCGCGGCCGACAAGGCCGACCTCGGCAAGTGCCTGCATGGCAAGGCCGCGGCGCTCGCGGGCACCGGCGCCGCGATAGATCAGCGGCAGTTCGACATTCTCGGCGGCCGTGGTGCGCGGCAAGAGATTATAGCCCTGGAAGACGAAGCCGACATAGAGGTTGCGCAGCTGAGCGCGGCGGTTGCGGTCGAGACGGCCGGCGTCGATGCCTTCGAAGCTGTAAGTCCCAGCGGTCGGCGTGTCGAGGCAGCCAATGATGTTCATGGCCGTCGATTTGCCCGAACCGGACGGGCCCATGATGGCGACGAATTCGCCGCGCCTGATGGCGAGGTCGACGCCGGCCAGCGCATGCACCCGGGCCTCGCCCTGGCCATAGCTTTTCCAGACCTTGTCGAAGCCGATGAGGGTCGCGCCCGATGCCACGATCAGCTCCGCTGCTGCGAGGCGGTAATGACTTGCGCGCCTTTCTCCAGGCCGGAAACGATCTCGGTCAGTTCGCCATCTGTCGAGCCGACCCTGACGTTGACCGGATGCGGCCGGCCATTCTCCAGCACGTAAAGCGTGCGCGAGCCGTCGCTGGGCTTCGTCGCCGCCTGGCGCTGGCGGTTGCCGCCCGGGCGCCCCATGCGGCCGGTGAACAGGTCGGTGAGGCTCCAGCCGCGCTCCGCCGTTTGCGCCGGCCGGTAGCGGAAGGCGATCGATGGCACGGTTAGCACGTTCTTGGCCTGCTTGGTGACGACCGAGACGGTGGCTGTCATGCCGGGCCGCAACAGAAGCTCGCTATTGTCGACGTCGAGCCTTGCATCATAGGTAACGACACCGTCGGTGGTGACCGAGGCATAGGAAATGTCGCGGATTTCGGCGTCGAATGGCCGTTCGGGGAACGCGTCGACGGTGAAGCGCGCATGCTGGCCGGGTTTGACGGCGCCGATATCGGCCTCGTCGACCGCAGCCTTCAATTCCATGTTCTTCAAATCCGCAGCGATGACGAACAGCACCGGCGCCTGCAGCGAGGAGGCGACCGTCTGGCCGGGATCGACCGAGCGCGTCAGTATGATGCCATCGATCGGAGCGTAGATTGTGCTCTTGGCAAGATCCGTCTGCTGCGCCTTGAGATCGGCATTGGCCATGGCGAGGTTGGCTTTGGCGATATCGAGCGCTGCCTTCGAGCGGTCGCGCGTGGCGGTTGCCGCTTCAAGCGACTGGTCCGTCGCCATGCCGCGCTTGGTCAGTTGCGCCGCGCGCACCAGCGCCTTTTCGTTTTCGGCCAGGGTCACGGTGGCGTCCTCGACGCTCGCCGCCGCTGCCTTGGCGGAGGCCTGGGCGCGCTCTATCTGCACCTCCAGCTTTGCGGTGTCGAGCGCGGCCAGCACATCGCCCTTCTTCACCAGCTGGTTCTCGTTGACCGAAACCGAGCGGACGACGCCGGAGAGTTCGCTGGAAATATCGACCTGGGTGAGAGGCTGCAGCGTGCCGGTAGCCGAAACCGCGACGGTAAGGTCGGCCATGGCGGCCAGTGTCGTGGTATACTCGATCTTGGCGGGCGAGCCCGCATACCACTGGTAGCCGACGACACTCGCGGCGACGGCAAGCAGTGCGAACACTGCGTAAAGCCAACCGCGACGTTTTGTCTTCAGGCCCTGGTGGTCGAGCCCGAGCGCCGTCTCGATGGCGGAAGCGGATTCCGTCTTTGGCAGATTGACAATCTGGTCCACGCCGGACCCCTATGTTCAGTGATATCCCATCAGTGCACAAATCAGGCCTTATGGTTCAAAATTCAAATTAAATTTCGCTCATGTTTGGAATGAGGCAGAGGACTTACTGAGATGCAGCCGCGGAATTACTTGCTTTACGACGTATTCACCACCAACCGGCTGGCCGGCAATCCGCTGGCCGTCGTGCTCGACTGTGACGGGCTCAACGTTGCGGCGATGCAGGCGGTGGCGCGCGAGTTCAACCTGTCCGAAACCGTCTTCGTGCTGCCGCCGGAGAACCCGAAGCACCGGGCCCGCATCCGTATCTTCACGCCCGACTATGAAATGCCGTTCGCCGGCCACCCAACCGTCGGCTCGGCGATAGCGCTCGCCGAAATGGCGGGAGAGGCCGCCGGCATCTTCGTGCTCGAGGAGAATATCGGCCCGGTGCGCTGCGCTGTCAGCAAGCACGACGGTTCGACCTTTGCCGAGTTCGACCTGGCGAAACTGCCGGCGCAGCTGGCATTGTCGGCCGATCCCGAGGCGATCGGCGCGGCCCTTGGCCTTGGGCCGCACGAGATCGGCTTCGAGAACCACCGCGTTTCGTTCTGGTCGGCGGGCGTGCCCTACGTGACCATCCCCGTCGCCAATCTGGAGGCGGCCGCCCGGATCAGGCTGGACAACCAGGCCTGGTCGGAGCTCGCACCACGCAAGAGCGAATGGGCCTTCGCCAGCCCCTATGTCTATTGCCGCGAGACGGTGCACCATGACAGTGCCTTCCATGTCCGCATGATGGTGCCCGGCAATCCGTCCTACGAAGACCCGGCGACCGGCTCAGCGGCGGCCGCGTTCGCTGGCGCGATCATGCATTTCGACGGCCCGACCGACGGCGTTTCACAACTGTGGATCGAGCAGGGGCTGGAGATGGGCCGGCCTTCGCGCATTCGCCTCGAACTGAATGTCGAAGGCGGCAAACTGGCGGCCGCCCGCATCGGCGGCCATGCGGTGAAGGTGGCTGAAGGCAGGCTTTTTGTTTGACGACCTCGGCACTTCGGCGATTTGTCGGGAAATGAATCCCACGGGGCTGGACATGGCGGATGTCGGCGGCTATATGCCCGCCAACGCCGGTTTTGCCGGCCGAGTGGGTGCGTAGCTCAGTTGGTAGAGCAGCTGACTCTTAATCAGCGGGTCCACAGTTCAATCCTGTGCGCACCCACCAAAAATCTCCAGGATTTGGTGGAAAGACCTTAGAACGAGCCGCGGCGCGAGACAGCGTTTTGCCCGTCGCACATGTCGGCCAGCGACTAGTCGACTCGCCCGACTATTGGATGGTGGGCCTCAGATAGGTCAGGATTGCTCGCGTTATGGCTATCACGCCGTCGACGGCATCGAAGTTTGTTTTGCTCTTGCCTGCGATCCATTCGAGTTCAGGATGCCTGGGCAGTCGAAGTGCATTGAATAGCGCCTCGCCCGAGAGACCGCCCAGTCCAAAGGATGTAGGTTCATCGTCTGCGTAGTAAGGAAAGTGAAAATCCAGCCGGATAGGCCCACCATATCCAAGCTTTAGTTTCATCCCGACTAGAACCTCGTGGCCAAAAGCATCTTCCATCATGCCCCTAAAGCTGAGGTCACGAAGAAAATAATCGTGTGACGGTCGATCCAGCCCCATGGAACTCCACAGTCTCCACGTGTGTGCTTTTAACTCCTTGTAATTCGTAAAACTTCTCATCTCGGGGGTGAGGCGCGTGGGCAGATCAGCGTAGCCGGTCTCTTCTCTCCACTCCTCAGCCGCGTTGCGAAAATCCTCAAAAATCCGGACGGTTTCTGGATCCGCGGGTTCCTTGGAAAAGTAGGAAATCCGCTTTTGAGAAATCATCTCGCATAGGTCCTCGACCGAATGACCTGATCGTTCAGCCCAATCCTCTGTGGCCAACATCCATGGTGAACTGTATGTGAGCCCGGCAAAGGCCCCAGCCTTCCGATCGAAATCGCGGACAATTCGGGCATAGATTTCGCGAATGCCCTGCTTCGGGTCACGAAAAGGATATGGCGGTTCATTCATCGCAGCCGTCTGGTCCTTACTTCTCCGAGATCCCTGCCTCTGCAAAACTTGCCATGCGGGCGTGGCATTCGAGCGCTGAACGAACAATGTTGACTGCGAGGCAGGCGCCGGAGCCTTCGCCGAGCCGCATGCCGAGGTCGAGCAGCGGCGGCAGGCCGAGCGCCTCCAACAGACGACGGTGGCCGGATTCGGCCGAGACATGGGCTGCCAGTGTGTGCGCGAGGCCGGCAGGATGCAATCTCGCCAATGGTGCCGCGGCAGCGGTGCCGACGAAGCCGTCGAGCAATACCGGCACGCCGAGATGACGCGCTGCCAGCGTCGCACCAAGGATCGCCGCGAGCTCGCGGCCGCCGAGGGCTGCCGCTACCTTCAGCGGATCGGCTAGCGCCTCGGCGTGGCGCTTGAGGCCGGCCTCGATCGCGACGATCTTGCGCACGAGGCCGGCGTCGTCGACGCCGGTGCCGCGTCCGGTCCATCTTTCCGCGCCGCCGCCGAACAGCGCGGTCGAGATGGCCGCGGCCGGCGTGGTGTTGCCGATGCCCATTTCGCCGAAGCAGACGAGGTCGAGTTCCCTGCTGACCGTGTCGTAGCCGGCCGAGACGGCGGCAAGGAAGGCCTCGTCGTCCATTGCGGGCTCTTGCGTGAAGTCGCCGGTCGGGCGGTCGAGGTCGAGCGGGATGACGTCGAGTTCGGCGCCGGCCACGCGGGCAAGCTGGTTGATGGCGGCGCCGCCGCCGGCGAAATTCGCCACCATCTGCACGGTGACTTCCGAAGGGAAAGCCGACACCCCTTGCGCGGTGACGCCGTGGTTGCCGGCGAAGACGAAGACCTTGACGCGGTCGAGTTTTGGCATGTCGCGGCCCTGCCAGCGCGCCAGCCAGGCGGCAATTGTCTCCAGCCGGCCGAGGCTGCCTTGCGGCTTGGTCAGCGTGTCCTGGCGGTGGGCGACGGCGTTGGCCGCGGCGTCGCTGCCGCTGTGCAGGTCGAGGCAGGCGGCGCGCAGTTCATCGAGCGATTTGAAAGGCATGGGGGCAAAATCTCCGAAACAGAGTCAAGACAGGGAAACGGAAGCGACGAGCAGGATTGCGATCTCGCCGAGCTGCTGCAGGGCGCCGACGGTGTCGCCGGTCTGGCCGCCGATCTGGTTGAGGCAAAGCGCTCGAAACGCGGCAAACAAGAACGCAAGCAGGATGAGCGCGAACATGGCAGCACTGAACCCAAGCGCCAGCAGCGCGATCGCACCGAGTACGGTACCGATACCGGCGGTTTCGGCCGTGACTGCGCCTGCATCAACCGAGAGGCCATCGCTGCGGGCCGGTGGCAGCAGGTGCATGAAGGCGCCGGGCAGGCCGCGCGACGCGGCATGCGCGGCAATGAGGGCCCAGAAGACATGAGTCGGGCCGACGAATCCAGAGAGTACGCTCCAGCGGATCAGCAGCGAGATGCCGAGCGCGCAGGCGCCGTAGGCACCGATGCGGCTGTCGCGCATGATCTCGAGTTTCCTGTCGCGCGTCTTGCCGCCGCCAAAGCCGTCGGCGACATCCGAAAGCCCGTCTTCATGCAGGCAGCCGGTAGCGAGCAAGATCGCGGCAAGGGCCAACGCTGCAGCAGGGCCAGCGGCGAGGCCGAGCCTCGTGCCGCCGGCGTAGACCAGCGCACCGGCCAGAGCGACGGCGAGACCGGCAACGGGTGCAGCCCAGATCGCAGCGGCAAGGCTGCGGCCACGGAAGTCGGCTCGCGGCAGCGGCAGCCGGGTAAAGAAGACGAGGCAAAGCGCGATGTCGTCGAGAATTTGCTGTTGCGAGGCCTTCATCCGCCCCTCGCAATGGCATGGAAGAACGTGCCGCTGACATTGCCGCGCCGGTAGCCCGAGGCGCCGAGCGGATTTCCTTGACCGTCGGCGAGGTCGGCCAACGGCTCGTCATTGCCGGTCGCAATCATCTGCGCGTAGTGGAATTCATGGCCGCGGATCAGCGTGCCTTGGCCGCCGAGCGGACAGCCGGACCGCAGCCGCGCCTCGCGGTAGCCGAGATTCATCTTGCGCTTGGCGAAGCTGGTCGAATGGCCGAGGAGGCCAAGCATCCGATGCGTCTCGCCCGACGCGTCCTCGAGCGCTTCGCCCAACACCATGAAGCCGCCGCACTCGCCGTGCACCGACCGCGTGGCGGCGAACCGCGCCATGCCGGCCCTGAAATTCGCCGCGGCCGCGAGGCGGCCGGCATGAAGTTCGGGATAGCCGCCGGGCAGCCAGCAGACATCGCAATTGTCGCCAGGCGCTTCATCGGCGAGCGGCGAGAACGGAACGATCTCGGCGCCGGCCTTGCGCCAATGCGCGGCAACGTGCGGATAGAGGAAGGTGAAGGCGGCGTCCTCGGCCAATGCGATGCGCTGGCCGGGCGGCGGCAGCGCGTCGTCGAAATTGCCCGGCGCGGGCGTGAATGGCGCCGCCAGCGCCATAATGGAGTCGAGGTCGAGCGAGCGCTCGACCATGTCGGCCAGCCGGTCGAGATGCGCCATCAGATTCTCATATTCGCCGGCCTGGACGAGGCCGAGATGGCGCTCGGGCAGGTTGAGCGAGGGATCGCGCAGGATAGCGCCGACGACAGGCAGACCGAGTGCTTCGATGGCATCGCCGCATAGCCGGCGGTGGCGCTCGCTGCCCAGCCGGTTGAGTACGACCCCGGCCATGCGCACATCCGGATCGTAGGTAGCAAAACCCTTGGTGACGGCCGCTGCCGTGGTCGACTGACCGGAGACATCGAGCACAAGCAGCACCGGCAGGCCGTAAAGCCGGGCAAGATCGGCAGCCGAGCCGGAACGGCCTGGAGCAGCAGGGATCCCGTCGAACAGGCCCATGGCGCTTTCGAGGAAGATAAAATCGGCATCTTCGGTCGCTTCGCCGGCCAGTGCGTTGAGCAGGGCGGGCGGCATTGCCCAGCTGTCGAGATTGACACCGGACAGGCCAGTGGCTGCGGTGTGGAAGCCAGGATCGATATAGTCCGGGCCGGATTTGGCGCCGCGCACTTTCAGGCCGCGCCGGGCAAGTGCGCGCAAAATGCCGATGGTGACGCTGGTCTTGCCCGAGCCCGAGCGCGGCGCGCCGATGATGATGGCGCGGGTCATGGCTCACCCGCTAGTGCCGCGCGCATCCCGACGATGCCGCCGACGACGATCAGCGCCGGCGAGGTCAAGCCGGCTGCGGCCGTTTCCTCGGCAATCGTGGCGAGCGTGGCGACGACGATACGCTCCTGCGGCGTCGTCGCGGCAACGATGACCGCGGCGGGCGTCGAAGACGGCAGGCCGCCCTCTAGCAACGAAGCGGCGATCAGCGGCAGGTTGGCCATACCCATATAGACGACCACCGGCTGGCCGGTGCGGGCGATTGCCGCCCAGTCGAGATCATCATCGGTGCCGGCGGCATGGCCGGTCGCCAGGATCAGCGCCTTGTTGATGCCGCGCATGGTGCCGGGAATGCCGGTCGCGGCCAGCGCGCTGAGGCCGGACGTCAGGCCAGGCAGGATGCGGAACGGGATAGTTTCCCCGGCCAGCGCCAGCGCCTCTTCGCCGCCACGCCCGAAAATATAGGGGTCGCCGCCCTTCAGCCTGACGACGCGCCGGCCCTCGCGCGCCAGCCGGACCAGCAGAGCGGTGATGTCGTCCTGCTTCATCGACGGCTTGCCGCCGCGCTTGCCGGCATAGAACAGTTCCGCGCCCTCGGCGACAGCGACGACTTCTGGCGAGACCAGCGCGTCATAAACCAGCGCGTCGCACTGTCCGAGGGCGGCCAGCACTTCCAGCGTCAGGCCGCCGGGATCGCCGGGGCCGGCGCCGGCCAGCCAGACGTGGCCGGGCTCAAGCTGGCGCGGCTTGAAGTTGAGCCGGGTGAGCGCCTGCTCGACGATGGTGTTTCTGTTGCTGCCGCTCACAATCCGTCCCGTCCGCGAAAGCGTCGCTGGTAGTGCGCGTCGTACAGTGAACTTTCGCCAAAGCCCTCCGCCGCCAGCGAGCGGCCGACGAAGATGATTGCCGTGCGTTCCATCGGATCGGCGGCCAGTTGCGCCTCGATAGTGGCCAGCGTGCCGGTCAGCACGCGCTCGTCCGGCCAGGAAGCACGGAAGACGACCGCCACCGGGCAATCGGCGCCATAGAACGGCGTCAGTTCGGCGACGATCCGGTCGATAGCGTGGATGGCAAGGTGGATGGCCAGCGTGGCGCCGGTGCGGCCGAAGCCGGCCAGCGTTTCGCCGGGAGGCATTTTCGAGGCGCGGCCGGAGATGCGGGTCAGCACCAGGCTTTGCGCGACTTCTGGAATGGTCAGCTCGCGGCGCAGCGCTGCCGCCGCAGCGGCGAAGGACGGCACGCCCGGCGTCAGCGTGTAAGGAATGCCGTGCTTTTCCAGCCGGCGGATCTGCTCGGCAACGGCGCTCCACACCGAAAGATCGCCGGAATGCAGGCGGGCGACATCATGGCCGGCCGCGTGGGCGGCCAGATATTCGGCCTCGATCTCGTCGAGCGACATCGGCGCGGTGTCGATCAACCGCGTTCCGGGCGCGCAGTGCTGCAACAGCTCCGGCGCGACGATCGATCCGGCATAGAGGCAGACGGAACAACTGCCGAGCAGGCGGCTGCCGCGCAAGGTGATGAGGTCGGCAGCACCCGGGCCGGCACCGATGAAGTGAACGGTCATGCCGCATCTCCGCTGATGGCGATGGCGCAAGTGACAGCACCGAGCACGGTGCGCGGCCCGAGCAGTTTTGCGCCTTTGCCGGCGGCGGCAAGCGCCGAGGCTTCGGAAACCGACGGCGTGCCGGCATGCTCCTGCGATAGGTCGGAACGGCTGGTCGTAGATGCGGCTTTGAGTTCATCCTGCTCGACGACGATCACCGGAAGGCGGAGTTCGCGTCCGGCGGCGAAGATTGCCGCTTCATCCTGCTTGAGAGACGCGGTCGCGAGGGCCGAAAGCGCCGACAGGGCAAGCCCGTGCGCCTCCAGCGCGGTTTCTACCGCGGCAAGCACGTCCGTTGCGCTGACGCCTTTGCGGCTGCCGATGCCCGCGACCATCATGGCTTCACCCAGCTCCATTGGGTAACCGGCATAGCCGGCCGCCACGCCTGCATCGAACCGACCGGCGAAGCACGGGATACAGCGATGCGGGTGAGTTCGCCGCCGAGCGCGGCGTGACGGGAAAGCAGCAGCGCCTCCATTTCCAGGGTCACCGCATTGGCGACGAGGCGGCCTCCGGCAGGCAAGGCATCGATGGCTCCTTCCAGCACGCCGGCATCGCTGCCGCCGCCGCCGATGAAGATCGCCGCGGGCGTCTCCAGCCCGGCAAGCGCTTGCGGTGCCGAACCTTCAACGACGGCAAGACCGGGAACGCCGCAAGCCGCGGCGTTGCGTCGGATGCGCGCGGCGCGGGCCGGATCGGCCTCAACGGCGATCGCACGCATGGATGGATGGGCCAGCATCCATTCGATGCCGATGGAGCCCGATCCGGCGCCGATGTCCCACAGCAGTTCGCCGCGTCTTGGCGCGAGAGCGGACAGGGTGACGGCGCGCACTTCGCGCTTGGTGATCTGGCCGTCATGCTCGAACAAATGATCGGCAAGTCCCGCTGTCAGCGGCAGGATGCGTGCTTGCGAAGTCGATTCAACTTCGATCGCGAGCACGTTGAGCGGGTTGATCTTTTCGAGGTCGAAAGTGCCGGCGCTCGCCGAGCGCAGCCTTTCGTTCGGACCGCCGAGCGCCTCCAGAACGGTCAGCTGCGAGGCGCCGAAGCCGAGCTCTGTCAGCAGACCGGCAATCGCTCCCGGTGCATCGCTGTCCGAGGTCAGCGCGAGAATGCGGGTGCAAGGATGCAGCAACGGCCGGATCAGGTCGAGCGAGCGACCATGCAGCGAGGCGGTCTCGATATCCTGCAGCGGCCAGCCAAGGCGGGCGGCGGCCAGCGAGAAGGCCGAGGGCGCGGGGATCACCCGCATATCCTCCGCCGCGACCTTGCGGGCGAGGGTGACGCCGACACCGTGGTAGAAGGGATCGCCGGAGGCCAGCACGCAGACGCGTCTGCCGGAGAGCGCCAGCACGTCGCGCAGCTCGGCATCGAAAGGTGTCGGCCAGGCGCGCGCTTCACCTTTGGCGAGCGACGCGACGAGGGCAAGGTGGCGCTTGCCGCCGAAGACGAATTCGGCCTCCGCGATCAACCGCTTGGCCTCGTCGCCGAGACCCGCTACACCGTCCTCGCCGATGCCGATGATCGTGAGCCACTTTGAGGTGAGCTTGGCGCCGCGCGGAGCTTCAGCAGGCATGATGACCCACCGCATTCTGATCCTCGGCGGAACCACCGAAGCCCGGCAAATGGCCGGAAAGCTGGCCGCGCGCCCGGATATTTCGGTCATACTGTCGTTGGCCGGCCGCACCGAAAACCCGGCCGCGCAGGGGGTGCCGGTGCGGGTCGGCGGCTTCGGCGGTGCCGGCGGGCTGGCGGCGTATCTCCGCCAGAACAAGATCGACCTGCTGATCGACGCCACGCATCCCTATGCGGCGCGAATCTCCGCCAATGCGGCGGAAGCAGCGCGCATGACCGGCGTGCCTATCGTTACGCTCAGGCGTCCCGGATGGGAGGCGGTCGAAGGTGATCGCTGGATGTTGGTCGACACCGTTGCCAGCGCGGTGACGGCTTTGGGATCGGTGCCGCGCCGCGTATTCCTGGCGCTCGGGCGACAGGAGGTCGCTGCCTTCAAGGCCGCTCCCCAGCATCATTATCTCATCCGCAGTGTCGACCCGGTCGAGCCCAGGCTCGCTGTGCCCGACGCGACCTATCTCTTGGCGCGCGGGCCGTTTCGGGAAGTCGACGAACATGCCCTGCTTCTGCAACACCACATCGAAGTCGTTGTTTCCAAAAACAGCGGCGGCGAGGCAACCTACGGCAAGATCGCGGCCGCGCGAGCGCTGGGAATCGAGGTGGTGATGATCCGCAGGCCGGCGCTGCCGGACGTCACGTCGGCTGAGACCGTCGAATCTCTTGCCGCGATGGTCGATCATTTTCTGGTCGGTCATGTTCTTGGGCCAGCTGCCGAACGCGGCGTGTAGACCAGCGCGGCCTTGTCACCCCGCTTGATGATCCTGGTTTCCGGCGAGCCGATGATGATGCAGGTCGCCATGTCGGCCTTCGCGGCATCGGCGTCCGCCAGCAGAAAAACCTCGATGCGCTCGTCGGGACGGCCGGCGGCACGGCCGAAGATCACCGGCGTGGTGCCGGGCAGGATCGCAGCAAGGCATTCGAAGGCGCGGCCTAGCTGCCATGGGCGCGCCTTACTGATCGGGTTGTAGAGCGCGATGACGAAGCCGGCGCCCGCTGCCGCCAGCAGGCGTAGCTCGATCAGGTCCCACGGCTTCAGATTGTCGGACAGCGATATGGCGCAGAAATCGTGGCCGAGCGGCGCGCCGATGCGGGCGGCGACGGCGAGCATGGCGGTGATACCGGGCACGATGGCGATGTCGACCGCGCGCCATTCGGGTGGGCCCGCCTCTATCGCCTCGCAGACGGCCGCGGCCATGGCGAAGACGCCGGGATCGCCGCCCGACACGACGGCGACATCGTGGCCTTCCGCAGCCTTCAGCAGCGCGTCCTTGGCGCGCGCGAGTTCCTCGCGATTGTCGGAAGCGACGCGAATCTGGTCGGGGCGCAGATCGAGCCGGTCAAGATAAGGCTTGTAGCCATAGAAGAATTTTGCCTCGGCAACGGCGCGGCTTGCCTCCGGCGTCACCTGGTCGGCGTCGCCGGGCCCGAGGCCGATGACGGTGAGGCGGCCGCTCATGCTTCGGCTCTCAATGCGTTTGGCCGGCCCGACCAGCCGGCCACCAGCACGATGGCGAAATAAGGCGCCTGGCCATCCTTTTTGTCGGCAAGCCGCATCGAGACACCGCCCGGCATGGTGCCGCGCTCGACATAGATGGCCCGCGCCAGCTTGTCGGTTGCCTCCAGCGCGCGCCTGATCTTGGGCAGGTTGCGGCCGACCTTCATGATCACCGCAGCGTCGGTATCGGCGAGGCGACGCGTCAGCTCGAATTCGCTCATGGTGCCCGGCAGCACCGTCAGCACGTCGTCGCCCTGGACGATAGACAGGCCGGTCGCCGACCAGCAGCCGGACATGGCGGTGACGCCAGGAATGACTTCGGTCGGAAAACGGTGCGCCAGCCGGACATGAAGATGCATGTAGGAGCCGTAGAAAAGCGGATCGCCTTCCGAAAGCACCGCGACCATCCTGCCGGCGCTGAGGTGCTCGGCGACCTTTTCGGCCGACTGCTCGTAGAAATCCGTTATCTGCGACCGGTAATCACTGTGGTCCTTGTCGATCTCGGTCGTCACCGGGTAGAGCAGCGGCAGTTCGATCAGATCAGGGCGAAAATGTGCGCCGACAATGGCGCGCGCATTGCTGTTGTTGCCGCGCTTGGCGAAATGCGCAACGACATCGGCCTCGGCCAGAGCACGCACTGCCTTCAGCGTCAAAAGTTCCGGGTCGCCAGGACCGGTGCCGACGCCGACAAGCCTGCCTTTTGCAATCGCATTCATAGGCCCGGCCTCGCCAATGCATTGAGGGCGGCGGCGGTCATGGCGCTGCCGCCCAGCCGGCCGCGCACGATGGCGTAAGGCACGCCATAGGAATTTTCGGCCAGCGCATCCTTCGACTCAGCGGCGCCGACAAACCCGACCGGCATACCGATGATCGCCGCCGGCTTCGGCGCACCGTCGCGCAGCTTTTCCAGCAGATAAAACAGGGCGGTCGGCGCATTGCCGATGGCGACGACCGAACCGGCCATGCGCTCGCCCCACAGGTCGATCGCCGCGGCCGAGCGGGTGTTGCCGATCTTTTTCGCGATGTCGGCTGTCCGCGGATCGCGCAGCGTACAGATCACCTCGTTGCCGGCCGGAAGCCGGGCGCGCGTGACGCCATGCGAGACCATCTGCGCGTCGCAGAAGATCGGCGCGCCGGCCCCCAACGCCGTGCGCGCGGCGGCGACGAAATCGCTCGAGAAAACGAAGTGTCGCACAGCCTCGACCTGGCCGCAGGCGTGGATCATGCGGATAGCGATTTCGGCCTCGGCTTCGGAAAAGCGCGACAGGTCGGCCTCGGCGCGGATAATGGCGAAGGAGCGCTCGTAGATCTCCGTGCCATCATGGATGTAGTCGTAGGCGTTCAGGGCGGGCATGCTCATTCCTGTCGATAGATTTCGGTGATGCCGGCCGCGCCGAGCCTCGCCAGGCAGGCGGCAGCGGTTTCGCCGGGATGTCGTGCGCTGCGGATCACCGCTGCAACGCGGCCGATGCCGTGCGCGGCGTCGTAGCCCGGCCTGTATCCGGCGGGCAATGCCTTTGCCGTCCCGTCCACGACAAGTCCGGCTCCGTTTTCGCCACCGACCAGGGTCAGCGCCGCCGGACCGGGATGGGCGCAACCCTTGGCGCAGCCGGAGATGTGCAGCGTCAGCGAGGAATCGAGGATATCGAGGTTTTCCACGGCGATGGTCTCGGCGATGTCGCGTGTCGCGATGCGGCCCGAGGCACAGGCGGGAGCACCCGGGCAGGCGGCGATCCTGGTGCGCGCGTCGGCTGCGTCGGTGACGAAGCCGAGGGTTGCGGCGGTTTTCTGGAGTGAAAGACATGCGGCTGGGGAGAGGCCAAGCAAAAGCAGCGTGCGACCCGGCGCCAGACGGATTTCGGTGGTGCCGAGGGTGAGGGCGTATTGGGTGAGATCGATAAGTTTTGGCGCTGGTATGCTGCCGAACGGCAGGCCAATACCAAGGGCGATTGCGGTGGTGGCTAGGTTAAGAACTCCGATGGGCTGGCGTTCCGTCGCGCCCCCCTCTGTCCTGCCGGACATCTCCCCCACTTGGGGGGAGATCGGCAGCTTCAGCGGCGGCTCAGGACCTCGGGTGATAGGCGAAAGCCGAGATGAGGGCGCAATCTCCCCCCTTGTGGGGGAGATGTCCGGCAGGACAGAGGGGGGCGCGACGGATCGCCAACTTGCGAGAGATCTCAGCTGCCTCGCCGTCAAATCCCGCGCATGGGCATCGCGGCCCTTTTCGGCAACCATCCTGAGAATGGCGACGGCGATGTCACAAGCCGCATCTTCCTCGGACATCGCCAGCGGCGTGGCACCCTGCGCATCTCCGGCGAGCGATACCCGCCACTTAATTCCGTCGGCGGCCCGCACCCCGACCAGCCTGACATCGGCCGTAACCGCATCCATTGTCAGCTGCCCGCCGCCGTCGACGATCACCGAAACCTTCGGGCCAAGGCGTTGCGTAACACCGGCGTCCTCAATTGCCGCCCGAATCCGCTCCGCCATCGGGCGCGGGTCGGCTATCTCCTCCTGGTCGAGCCCAGCCAGCGGGCCGGTCTCGACCGGCACGCCGGTGCGCACCGCGATGCCGAGCGCATCGACCTCCATCGCCAGCAGCCGCGCGCTTGCCGGCGTCAGGCCGCGGATCTGCAGGCTGCCGCGGGCGGTCACTTCCATGATGCCGTTGCCATGGCGCAAGGCGGATTCGCAGAGTCCGATCAACGATTTCGGCAACAGTCCTCCAGCGACCGGATTGAGCCGCACCAGCAGCCCGTCGCCGGTCTGCATCGGCGCCGACAAAGCGGGGCAGGCGCCACGGCGCGAGAAAGCGTTCATGCCGCCACTCCCAGAGCTTGCGCTTCGGCAATCAGTGCGGCGAGATCGTCATCGATCGAATTGCGCAGCGGATGCCAGAGCCCGCGCCGCCGTGCCGACAGCAAACGCTCGGCAATCACCTTCGCCGCCGCCGGGTTCTCGCGCAGGATGAAGGCGCGGACCACGGGGTCGCCAAGATAGGCGTCGTGCACCGCCTCGATCAGCGTGCCCGATATGGCATGGGTAGTCTCAGCAAAGCCGACAAGCCGGTCGACCGTCTCGGCGAATTCCGAGGCGCCGCGCGGGCCATGACGCATCTGGCCGGCGATGAAGCGCGGATTGACGGCGCGTGCCCGCACGACGCGCGACACGGCCTCACTGATCGAGCGCGGCTTCGGTCTTTGCGGGTCCGTGGTGTCGAGGACGATCACGTCGGCGTTTTTGCCGAGCGCGGCAACCGCTGCCGAAAAGCCGCCGATGAAGGCGACGTCGGCCGAGCCTTCGAGGATGTCGCGGCCGGGGTCGTCGCCGGTATGAACCAGAAGGTCGGCCTCGGCGAGGCGATCCTCGAACGCGCCGGGCGCCGAAATGCCTTTGCCCTCGGAGCCGCCATAGGCGTGCGAGGTGGCGGCGAGATAGGTGCGGCCGATCTCTTCGCGCGCGGCCCAGTCGCCGCTCGACAACAAGTCCTCGACGCCCGCGCCGTAAGTGCCCGGCGAGGTGCCGAAAATGCGCGGGCTGATCTTGCCGTCGATGCGGGTCCTAGCGGCGAGCGGGTTTTCCGAAGCGTCCTCGTCGCGGGTCGCCACCGCGTTGGCCGCGGCGTCGATCAGCGCGATCTGGGTCGGGAACATGTCGCGGAACAGGCCCGATATGCGCCAGGTGACATCGATGCGCGGACGGCCGAGTGTTGCCGGCGGCAGCACATCTATGCCGGTGATGCGGCCGGTGGCGGAATCCCATTGCGGCCGGCAGCCCATCAGCGCCAGGCCTTGCGCGATCTCCTCACCGCCGGTGCGCAGCGAGGCCGAGCCCCACAGGTCGATGACCAGCGAGCGCGGCCAGTCGCCATGCGATTGCATGTAGCTGCGGACCACTTCTTCCGCTGCCACCTTGCCCAGATCATAGGCGGTCGGCGTCGGCATGGTGCGCGGGTCGGCGGTGAACAGATTGCGGCCGGTCGGCAGCACATCGCGCCGACCCCGTGCCGGCGCACCGGCCGGACCGGCAGCGACGTGGCGGCCGTCGAGGGCGGCAAGCAGCGCGGTTTTTTCAGCTGCCGCACTTTGCCGCCGTACCGGATCAGCCTCGCCTTCCGGCGAGCGGCCGTAAATGTGCAGGCCGTCCTTGATGGCGAAATCCTTGAGATCGCAGAGCCAGGCGTCGATGCGGCGCAAAGCCTCGTCGGCTGCGTCGGTCCTGGCGACGCCTGCCTCTGAGGCGAGGCCGGTCTTTTCCGCCGTCTCGACGATCAGCTTCGCCAGGCGGTCGCGGCGGCGGCGGTCGAGCCCGTCGGCCTGAGCATATTCGTCAACCAGTCGTTCAAGCCTGTGCTGGTTTTCGTCCAGCCCGGCGCCGGTCAGCGGCGGCGGCAGATGGCCGAGCGTGACGGCGGCAATGCGCCGCTTGGCCTGCGCTGCCTCTCCCGGGTTGGAGACGATGAAGGGATAGATGACGGGCAGGGGACCGGTGACTATCTCGGGAAAGCAGTTTTCGCTGAGCGCCACGGTCTTGCCGGGCAGCCACTCCAGCGTGCCGTGGGCGCCGACATGGACAATTGCATGGATGCCGAGCGACTTGCGCAGCCAGAGGCCAAAGGCGACCAGCGCATGGCGCGGCGGCAGCGTCGGGTCGTGATAGTCGGCGCGGCGGTCGGCTGAGCGCCCGCGGTCAGGTGCGAGTGCCACGGTGACGTTGCCGAAGGTGGCTGCGCGGAAGGCGAATTTTGCGGCGGCAGACGCTTGAACACCCCCCTCTGTCCTGCCGGACATCTCCCCCTCAAGGGGGGAGATTGGCAGCTTCGGCGCTCTGTCCACCCCTGCGACGTTGGAGATTGGCGAAAACAGAGATGACAGCGCAATCTCCCCCCTTGAGGGGGAGATGTCCGGCAGGACAGAGGGGGGTGCCTCGCACAAACTTGTGTCATCTGCCGCATTCCCCCATGCGGCCGTCACGGCAGCTATCGCTTCAGCAGGCAATTCCGCCGAGTACCCGAGATAGTCCTCAAACCCCAACCCTTCACCTCCACGCTCCAGCACCTCCAGCAACTCGCGCGGCGTTTGCGGAATCCTTTCAACGGCGTAGCCGTGTTCGCTCAGGTCGTGCAGCATTGCCAGCACGCTGGACGGCACGTCGAGACCAACCGCGTAGCCGGTGCGACCGGGGGCGCTCGGATAGTCGGGGATCAGGATGGCGAGCTTGCGCTCCGCACGCGGCGTCCGCTGCAGGCGCACGAAGGCCTCGACACGGTTCGCCACTTGCGCGACGCGATCCGGCTCCGGCCGGTTGGCGAAGGCGCGGAAGGCCAATGCGGGATCGGTCTCGCTTTCGCCCTTGAAGGAGATGGCACCGGCGAGAATGCAGCCGTCGAGCTCGGGCAGGACGACATGCATAGCGAGGTCGGCAGGCGCCAGGCCGCGCTGATTGTTTTGCCAGATGTCACGGCGTGTCGTGGCGACGATGACCTGGAAGACCGGCACCCCGGCACGGTCGAACAGGGTTTCGATGCCGGGTTCCGCGCCGGAGGCGAAGGCCGTGGCGGTGATGATGGCAGCTGGCTTCAGGGCTGAGAGCGCGGTCTCGACAAAGGCGAGCGATGCCGGGTCCTTGAGGCTGGAGACGAAGATTGGCACCGGCGCCATACCACGTTGCCTGAGCGCTGCAAAAAGCGCGTCGATCGGCGCGACATCTGCGGCCAGCAGCATCGAACGGTAGAAGAGGATGGGGATGATGGGCGCGGCGTCTCCCTCCCCCTTGAGGGGAGGGTGGCCCGCAGGGCCGGGTGGGGTCGTCACGGCAGTGCGCGACGTTTTGTGTAGGCGCGCTTCGGAGAGGACCCCACCCCCGGCCTGCGGCCGGACCCTCCCCTCGAGGGGGAGGGGGACGTCGCGTTCTACGACCCCCAGTCCCGGCTCGTAAAATCCCGCCTTTGGCACGCTAACAGGTTCGGCTACCGCCGCACCCGATCCAGCGAGACTTGCCAGCCTCTGCACCAGCGCCGTCATATTTGCCGGCCCGCCCTCGCGGAAATAGCCAAGCAGGGCGTCCAACTCCTCCCGCGGCAGCGTCGAGCCTTCGATCAGTCGCAAATCCTCGTCGTGGCTCTCGCCCGGTAGGAGCGCCAGCTTGATACCGCGATTTCGCGCGATAACGGCGAGCTGGTCGCAGCCATAGCGCCACCAGTCATAGCCGCCGAGGATGCGGACCAGAATGACCTTGGCGTGGCGGGCGACGCTGTCGATCCACAGGTCGACGGACATCGGATGGCGCAGGTCGCGCAAGGCGGCGAGCCGCATCGACGGCAGGCGGTGCGCATCTGCCTTCCACGCCGCCGCCAGCCCGGCCAGGTCGCTGTCGGTGAAGGACAGCGCCACGACATCCGCAGGCGTTTGCCTGAGATCGACAGGCTCGGCGAGATCGTCGAGCGAGGCGGATGTGGTGGTGAGGATGTGCATCGCGGCTCGTACCTGGGGTCAGCCGGCGAGGATACGCTCGATGGCCGGGCGGTTCAGCCCTTTCAGGCCGATGACGACCAGGCGCGAGCGGCGGTCGTCTTCAGCGGTCCAGGCGCGGTCGTAATAGTGGTTGACGCGCGGACCGACGGCCTGCAGCAGGAGCCGCATCGGCTTGCCGCCGACTTCGACGAAACCCTTGACGCGCAACACGTTTTCTTCCTCCGCCGCCGTGGCGACCCGTTGTGCGAGCTCGTCCGGGTTGGACACGGACGCGATGTCGATGACGAACGAGTCAAAATCGTCATGTTCGTGGTCGAGCTCGTCGTCGTGGTGGGTCTTGCGGTTCTCAATGTCGTCCTCGACGGCGAGGCCGAGGCCGAGCAGCACCGACGGGTCGACCTTGCCTTGCGAAGTCGGTACGATCTTCACCGCCCGCGCAACGTGCTTGCCGATGACGGCATTGGCACGGGCCGAGCCGGCTGCGTCCATCAGGTCGCTCTTCGACAGGATGATCAGGTCGGCGCAGGCGAGCTGGTCTTCGAACACTTCCTCGACCGGATCGTCATGGTCGAGCGTCTCGTCCTGCGCGCGCTGGGCCTGCAGGGCGTCCATGTCGTTGGCTACGCGGCCATCAGCCAGCGCCGGTCCGTCGACCACGGCAATGACGCCGTCCACCGTCACGCGGCTTTTCACCGACGGCCACTGGAAGGCCTGGACCAGCGGCTTGGGCAAAGCGAGGCCGGATGTCTCGATCAGGATGTGGTCGACCCTCGGCGTCAGCGACAGGATTTGGTCCAGCGCCGGGACGAAATCATCGGCGACGGTGCAGCAGATGCAACCATTGGCCAGCTCGACGATGTTTTCCTCGGGGCAGGTGTCGATGGCGCAGCCCTTCAGGATCTCGCCGTCGATGCCGATGTCGCCGAACTCGTTGACGATGATGGCCAGCCGCTTGCCTTTGGCGTTTTCGAGCAAATGGCGGATCAATGTCGTCTTGCCGGCGCCGAGAAATCCGGTGACCACGGTGCAGGGAACGCGCGAAGGGGAGGCAGCGGTCATATCAAGTCCTTCAGAAGGTCAAGGGGAGGGATGCGGGCAACCAGGCCGCGCTTCAGGCAATCGGGACGGCCGCGCCATGGAATGAGCCCATCCGTCGAGGTGGCGAACAGCTTTGCCCCGGTGACGAGATCGGCGCCGCTGGTCGTGGTCAGATCACCGAAGACGTAACTCCAGCAGCCGTCGCGCAGCATGGCGGCGCTGAGCCGGCGCTTGCAATTGCCAAGGCATTCGACGGTGCGGATTTTGATGTTTTCGCTGGAAGCGGCGCGGCGCGTGTCCTCTGCGAGCAGTTCGCCGGCGCGCGGATGAGCGTCCGAACCGGTCTCGTCACGGCAGGACGAGCAGACGATGACGGTAACGCCGGCCGGGGAATCACCATGGCCGGACAATAAATCCGCTGTCTCAGCCGGAAAACTGCTGTCGCGTTCCAAATCAGGCTCCTTGCCCGGAAAACCCGCCAGGCGATCGGATTCTTATGTCCTAGACGGCAGGTCTCCTGGCTCGCGGGTCATCGCCTGGGTGCCGCCTTCCCGGGAACATCCCAGTGGTTTTCGGCCTTGGCTCGTCGCTTACAGTTGCGGGGACAGCCGCGGATTTGAAATCGAGATTTCGCACCGCATTCCCTCTTGGCCCTTGCCGTTGCGGGCAGGGGACCGTCTGGAACGGATTTAGGCTTGTGGGGGTAGTCGTGTCAACGCACGTCTATGACGCGGCGATATCCGCGAGCGGCCGGCCGAGGTCGCCGGCAGCGGTCACCTCGATGCGTTCCAGGCCGAGCCAGCCCTGCATCTGCTTCAATTCTTCGAAAAGCTCGGCTGCGGTTTGCAGCGAGGCGCCGGGCTCCGCATAGGCGGCATGGACGCGCAGCACGCCGGCCGGTCGGTCGGCCCTAAGGTCAACGCGCCCGACGATGCTGTCGCCGAGCAGGAATGGCAGCACATAATAGCCATACCGGCGCTTTTCGGCCGGCGTGTAGATCTCGATGCGGTAGTGGAAGTCGAACAACCGCTCGGTGCGCGACCGCTCGAAGACGACAGGATCAAACGGCGCGAGCAAGGCGCGCGCCTCGATCTTGCGCGGCAAACGGGCGTCCTTGTGGAGATAGGCTGTTTTGTTCCAGCCTTCGACGCTCACCGGCAACAGGTCGCCGGCCTCGACCAGTTCCTCGATGCGGCCCTTGATGTCGGCGGGCGACAGCCGGAAATAGTCGCGCAGGTCTCCTGCCGTGGCGATGCCGTGGGCGCGGGCCGAGATGCGCAGCAATTCGCGATGTGCATCCTCGGGACAGGGAACCGGTAGCGCGAGTACCGCCGGCGGCAGCACGCGCTCCGGCAGATCGTAGAACCGCTCGAAGCCGCGGCGATGCGCAGTGGTGATGCGGCCGGCCCAGAACAGCCACTCGAAGGCATGCTTGGCATGGCTCCAGCCCCACCAGCCGCCCGAACCCTTCTGCCCTTCGAAAGCCGACGCCGCGATCGGGCCTCGTTCGGCGACCTCGCGATAGATGTCTTCGATATAGGCGGCGTGCTCGCGGCCCCATTTGGCCAGCCCGCTGTACATTTCGTCGCCGCGCTCGGCCCGCTGCATGCGCCAGCGCATCAGCGGATAGGTCTCGACCGGCAAGAAGGAGGCTTCGTGCGCCCAGTATTCGAAGACCATGCGCTTGCGCGTGACAGCGGCGGCGTCGAGCAGCGCCAGCTTGTAGGGGCCAAGCCGCGAATAAAGAGGCATATAGTGGGCGCGCACCACGGCGCTGACGGAATCGATCTGCAGCAGGCCGGTACGGGCAAGCACGCGGGCCAGATGCCGGCGGTCGGGCGTGCCGGTGGGGCGCGGGTCATTGAATCCCTGTGCCGCGAGCGCAATGCGACGGGCCATGGCAAGCGAGATTTTTTCCTTCATGAAGGCGGTATCCGGACGATTTTAGGACAGAGAAAATGACCTGCGATTCCGCGCTATGCTAGCAGGGTTTTGGCGGCATCCATGTCAGGAGAGAAAAGTGGAGTAAAAAGTGAAGGAAATCAAACAGGAGCGGATCGGACCAGTTTTCCCGGATATGCCGTCCAGCACCGCGATTTGAACAAGGTTTGACTTGCTTCGCCGAAAGCGCTGCGCTAACCCTCGCCGCGTTGCAGCATAGAGCCCTCTTCAAACGGTTCAGTGGTTAAACTGTCACGCTTCCGCAAGTGGGTCCGGTGCTGTAATCAGAGTGGATTGGCCGCAACGGAAAGCTGCAGAATGAACGCATTGTTGAGTTCGTACCTGCCCATCGTCCTGTTCATCGGCGTGGCGCTGATCGTCGGGCTGGCGCTGCTCGCCGCACCCTTCCTGGTGGCCTACCGCAACCCCGATCCGGAAAAGCTTTCTGCCTATGAGTGCGGCTTCAACTCGTTCGACGACGCCCGCATGAAGTTCGATATCCGCTTCTACCTGGTGTCGATCCTGTTCATCATCTTCGATCTGGAGGTGGCCTTCCTGTTTCCTTGGGCGGTGTCGTTCAGTCAGATCGGCATGCTCGGTTTCTGGTCGATGATGGTGTTTTTGGCGGTGCTGACCATCGGCTTTGCCTATGAATGGAAAAAAGGAGCGCTGGAATGGGATTGAACGACAGTTCCGGCACGCTCGTCGCGCCGAAGCCCAAGGGCCTCATCGACCCCAACACCGGCAGGCCGGTAGGGTCTGACGACCCGTTCTTCCTGGAGATCAACAACGAGCTCGCCGACAAGGGCTTTCTCGTCACCTCGACCGAGGCTCTGATCACCTGGGCGCGCAGTGGCTCGCTGATGTTCATGACGTTTGGCCTCGCCTGCTGCGCCGTCGAGATGATCCATACGTCGATGCCGCGCTATGACTCGGAGAGGTTCGGTGTCGCGCCGCGCGCGTCGCCGCGCCAGTCCGACATCATGATCGTTGCCGGCACGCTGACCAACAAGATGGCGCCGGCGCTGCGCAAGGTCTACGATCAGATGCCGGAGCCGCGCTACGTCATCTCGATGGGCTCCTGCGCCAATGGCGGCGGCTATTATCATTATTCCTATTCGGTGGTGCGCGGCTGCGACCGCATCGTGCCGGTCGACATCTACGTGCCCGGCTGCCCGCCGAGCGCTGAGGCGCTGCTTTACGGCATCCTTCTGCTGCAGAAGAAGATCCGCCGCACCGGCACGATAGAGCGGTGAGCGGCATGACCCAGGCGTTGAACGACCTCTCGACCTATCTCGGCGAGAAGCTGATCGGCCGGATCGGCGTGGCGGTGCTCGCCTATGGCGAACTCACCATCTCGGTCGAGCCGCGCGACCTGATCGAGGTGGTCACCTTCCTGCGCGACGATCCGAAATGCCAGTTCATCTCGATCATCGACGTTTGCGGCGCCGATTATCCGTCGCGGGCAAAGCGCTTCGACGTGGTCTATCATTTGCTGTCGCCGAGACAGAATATCCGCGTCCGCATCAAGGTCCAGGCCGACGAAGAGACGCTCGTGCCGTCGATCACCGGGATTTATCCCGGCGCCGACTGGTTCGAGCGCGAGACCTACGATCTCTACGGCGTGCTGTTTTCAGGCCATCCGGATCTGCGGCGGATTCTGACCGATTACGGCTTTGAAGGCCATCCGCTGCGCAAGGACTTTCCGCTGACCGGCTTCGTCGAGGTGCGTTACGACGACGAAGCCAAGCGCGTCATCTACGAGCCGGTCGAGCTCAAACAGGAATTCCGCAATTTCGATTTTCTCAGCCCTTGGGAGGGGACGGATTACGTCCTTCCAGGCGACGAGAAGGCAAAGCAGTGAGTGGTGAATTGTGAATAGTGAATGGAAAAGCGGGATGGAACGTCCGGGAAAATCAACGACTATCGAGATCTGAACGTATGGAAGGATTCGATGGTATTGGCTGCGGACATCTATCTCGCGACGAAAGCATTCCCGCGAGAGGAAATGTTCGGCATGACATCCCAGATGCGGCGCGCGGCATCGTCGATACCGGCAAATATCGCCGAGGGTTTCGGCCGCGGTCAGCGCAAGCCCTTCGTTCAGTTCCTTCGTATTGCGCAAGGTTCGTTGAAGGAACTGGAAACCCATACGCTTCTTTCGATGAGCGTGGGACTGTTGGACGAGAAGAGTGCAGGGCTGTTGTCGGTCAGGTTCGAGAAGTTGGGAAGATGATGCGTTCGTTCATTCGATCGCTGGAGGTCGATTCAGGCCAATGACTATTCACCATTCACCATTCACCATTCACGTGGCGCGCGAGCAACACGCTCATGGCTGAAACCTCCGTTCGCAACTTCAACATCAATTTTGGCCCGCAACATCCAGCGGCGCACGGCGTTTTGCGTCTGGTGCTGGAGCTTGACGGCGAAGTCGTCGATCGCGTCGATCCGCATATCGGGCTGTTGCACCGCGGCACCGAAAAGCTGATCGAGGCCAAGACTTATCTGCAGGCCGTGCCCTATCTCGACCGGCTCGATTATTGCGCGCCGATGAACCAGGAGCACGCCTTTGCGCTCGCCGCCGAGCGGCTGCTCGGCATCGAGGTGCCGAAGCGGGGCCAGTTGATCCGAGTTCTCTATTCGGAAATCGGCCGCATCATGTCGCACATCCTCAATGTGACGACGCAGGCGATGGATGTCGGTGCGCTGACGCCGCCGCTGTGGGGCTTCGTCGAGCGCGAAAAGCTGATGGTGTTTTATGAGCGTGCCAGCGGCTCGCGCATGCATGCCGCCTATTTCCGCCCCGGCGGCGTCCACCAGGACCTGCCGCAGAAGCTGGTCGAGGACATCGGCAGCTGGATCGACCCGTTCCTGAAATCGGTCGACGACCTCGACTCACTCTTGACCGGCAACCGTATCTTCAAGCAGCGCAATGTCGACATCGCGACGGTGTCTCTGGCCGACGCCTGGGCCTGGGGTTTTTCGGGCGTCATGGTGCGCGGCTCGGGTGCACCCTGGGACCTGCGCAAATCGCAGCCCTATGAATGTTACGCCGAGATGGATTTCGACATTCCGATCGGCAAGAACGGTGACTGTTTCGACCGCTATCTGGTGCGCATGGAAGAGATGCGCCAGTCGGCCAAGATCATGCGCCAATGCGTCGACCTGTTGCTCGGTAAGGAGGGCAGCGGGCCGGTGTCCAACCTCGACGGCAAGGTGGTGCCGCCGAAGCGCGCGGCGATGAAGCGCTCGATGGAAGCGCTGATCCATCACTTCAAGCTCTACACCGAAGGCTACCGCGTGCCGGCCGGCGAGGTCTATGCCGCCGTCGAGGCACCGAAGGGCGAGTTCGGCGTCTATCTGGTCTCCGACGGCACCAACAAGCCCTATCGCTGCAAGCTGCGCGCGCCCGGCTTCGCGCATCTCCAGGCCATGGACTTTTTGTGTCGCGGCCACATGTTGGCCGACGTCACCGCCGTGTTAGGTTCACTCGACATCGTGTTTGGTGAGGTCGATCGGTGATGATGGGAATGGCTCGACCGTCAAAGGCGTTTCTGGCCGCGGCATGCCTTGCGGCTTCCGCTGAAGTGTCGCTTGCTGGGTCCGGTGAGGGTCCCTCGTCAACCGATCTTCTCAAAGAGGGGTTCAAGCTTATTGCAGAAGGCGATCTGCTTACAGTCCGTGGCTTGAGCACCCAGACCCCAGCAATGGATGAGGGCATTCTTGTCCATGGCCGGCCGTCGACATCGTCCAACTGCGCGGTTCATGACAACCTCGTAGCGTCATTGATCCCCGAAGAATATCGTTGCAAGCCAATAGCTTGGGTGTATAGCCGCTATGACGGATACATCCGCCTGAAGCGTGGAAATGAAGAGTTCGTATGCGTTTTGGGGCGATCCGAGGATTGCTATCGTGCCTATGGCTCCCGCCAGTAGAAACCGAAGAAGCGAAATCGCAATGTCAGTCCGCCGTCTCGCAGAAGCCAGCCTCCAGCCAGCCTCCTTCGCCTTCAACCGGGCGAATGCGGCGGCGGCGAAGCAGTGGATCAAGAAATATCCGAAGGGACGCGAGCAATCCGCGATCATCCCCTTGCTCATGCTGGCGCAGGAGCAGGAAGGCTGGGTGACCAAGGCGGCGATCGAAACGATCTCCGACATGCTCGACATGCCCTATATCCGTGGGCTGGAAGTCGCCACCTTCTATACCCAGTACCAGCTCAATCCGGTCGGCACCCGCGCGCATATCCAGGTCTGCGGCACCACGCCCTGCATGCTGCGCGGCTCGGAAGCGCTGATGGATGTCTGCCGCTCGAAGATCCATCACGACCAGTTTCACACCAATGACAAGGGCACGCTGTCGTGGGAGGAGGTCGAGTGCCTCGGCGCCTGCGTCAACGCACCGATGGTGATGATATTCAAGGACACCTATGAGGATTTGACGCCGGAGCGGCTTGCCGAGATCATCGACCTTTATGACGCCGGCAAAGGTGCTTCGGTGACGCCAGGACCGCAAAACGGCCGCATCACTTCCGAGCCGGCCAGCGGCCTGACGACCCTCAAGAGCGAAAAGGCGATCCTCAAGGCGACCCGCGACCGGGAAACCAGGGCGGCGACCAAGGCCGCCAAGGATGCAGAGCCGGCGGCTGCCGCCGCAGCATCAGTTCCGCCAGCTGCTCCTGCCGCGCCGGCGCCGGTTGCGCCCTCGAATGCCAGCAAGCCGAAGACCGACGCGGTCGAGACCAACCCGGCGCTGAAATCGCCGTCGGCGACGAAAGTCGCGCCCGCGGCGGAAAGGGCGGCGAGCGTCGCAGCGCCTCTGCATTCGGCCGCCAATGCCAACAAGGCCGAACCGCAGGTCGAGGACGTCTCGAAACAGCGCAGAGGCCCCAAGAACAAGGCCGAGCCGGCGTCTGCTTTCAAAGCGCCGGAGGCCAAGGTTAAACCGGCGAAGGCTGCCGCCAAGGCGACCAAACCGTCGCTCGGAAACAAGAGCCGGCCGACCGGCAAGAAGCCGGTCTGAGGAACGAGCAATGCTTCAGGACAGAGACCGCATCTTCAACAACATCTACGGCCGCTTCGACAAGTCGCTGGCCGGTGCCATGGCGCGCGGCGCCTGGGACAACACGCCCGGCATCGTTGCCAAGGGGCGCGAGTGGATCGTCAACGAGATGAAGGCATCGGGCCTGCGCGGCCGCGGCGGTGCCGGTTTCCCGACCGGGCTGAAATGGTCGTTCATGCCCAAACAAAGCGACGGCCGGCCGAGCTATCTCGTCGTCAATGCCGACGAATCCGAGCCCGGTACCTGCAAGGACCGCGACATACTGCGCCACGACCCGCACACGCTGGTCGAAGGCTGCCTGCTTGCCGGCTTCGCCATGGGCGCGGTCGCCGCCTACATCTATGTGCGCGGCGAGTTCATCCGCGAGCGCGAGGCGCTGCAACGCGCCATAGACGAGGCCTATGCGGCCAAGCTGATCGGCAAGAACAACACCTCCGGCTACGATTTCGACATTTACATGCACCATGGCGCCGGCGCCTATATCTGCGGCGAGGAAACGGCGCTGCTCGAAAGCCTCGAGGGCAAGAAGGGCCAGCCGCGGCTGAAGCCGCCGTTTCCGGCCAATGTCGGCCTCTATGGCTGCCCGACGACGGTCAACAATGTCGAGTCCATCGCTGTCGCGCCGACCATTCTGCGCCGCGGTGCTGCCTGGTTCTCGTCCTTCGGCCGGCCCAACAATGTCGGCACCAAACTGTTCTGCATCTCCGGTCACGTCAACAATCCGTGCACCGTCGAAGAGGCGATGTCGATCCCGTTCCGCGAGCTGATCGAGACGCATTGCGGCGGTATCCGCGGCGGCTGGGACAATCTGCTGGCGGTCATTCCGGGCGGCGCCTCGGTGCCGTTGGTTCCGGCCGAGCAAATCATCGACGCGCCGATGGATTTCGACGCGCTGCGCGATCTGAAATCGGGCCTCGGCACGGCGGCTGTCATCGTCATGGACAAATCGACCGATATCGTGAAAGCGATCGCGCGGCTTTCCTACTTCTACAAGCACGAAAGCTGCGGCCAGTGCACGCCCTGCCGTGAAGGCACCGGCTGGATGTGGCGGGTGATGGAGCGGCTGGTGCGCGGCGAAGCGCAGAAGCGCGAGATCGACATGCTGCTCGACGTGACCAAGCAGGTCGAGGGCCACACGATCTGCGCACTGGGCGACGCGGCGGCGTGGCCGATCCAGGGCCTGATGCGGCATTTCCGCGGCGAGGTGGAGCGGCGCATCGATGAGTTTTCGCGCAACGCGCACCGTGCCGAACCGGTGCTGGCGGCGGCGGAATAGAAGTATTCAAAATGCGGACGAATGTCCGACACGAGGAAACGAGCGCGGGGCAGACGGAAACGACCAGGAGACCACCTATGTCGCTGTTTTCGACACCCGACGATTTTACGCCCGATATGGACCCGTTGTTGAAGATGAACCAGGATCTGACCAGGATGATGCCGAAGGAGATGGCCAATGCCGTCAATCTCCTGGCGCATCCTGTCGCGGGCGCGGCGGCGATGACGGCACTCGGCATCGGTCTTGCCAACCACGCCTTTGGCATCTGGATGGGCGTGCTTTCGGGCGCGGCCGAAACCTCGCAGCGGCTTTGGCAGCCGGTCGCCGAGGATTTCGAGGCCCGGACGGAACGCTTTTCCGCGACCGGCAAAAGCTCCTCGACAAAGGCGCGCGCAGCGACCAAAACCCTGATTGCCGAGGCGCAGTCCTTCGCCAATGACGTGACCGACATTGCGACGAGCACCGCGGCGCGGAGCTTGGCGAATGCCGGCACCGTTGCAGCGGATGCGTCGGCCGGGCTGATGCCGGAGGATTTCAAGCAGCCCAAGCCGATGGATCGGCCAGCCAAGCCCGCCGACCTCAAGGCGATATCGGGCATCGGGCCGAAACTGGAAAAGGTGCTGAACGGCCTTGGCATCTGGACATACGCCCAGATCGCCGCGTGGACGCCGCAAGAGATCGCCTGGGTCGAAGATTACCTGTCGTTGAAGGGCCGCATCGGCCGTGACGGCTGGATCGGTCAGGCGGCCGCGTTGGCCGCGGCCAAAAAGTGAATTCAATATCGTGCGCGGTCTCGGCTGCGCCCGGAAGGAAAGATTGCGGAACGTCCGCAGGGGTTTGAGGCGAAATGGCAAAGCTCAAGGTCGACGGGAAAGAGATCACTGTACCCGACCATTACACGCTGCTGCAGGCGGCCGAGGACGCCGGGGCGGAAGTGCCGCGCTTCTGCTTCCACGAGCGGCTGTCGATCGCCGGCAATTGCCGCATGTGCCTGATCGAAGTAAAGGGCGGCCCGCCCAAGCCGCAGGCGTCCTGCGCCATGGGCGTGCGCGACCTGCGCCCCGGTCCGAATGGCGAGCCGCCGGAAATCTTCACCAACACGCCGATGGTCAAGAAGGCACGCGAAGGCGTGATGGAATTCCTGCTGATCAACCACCCGCTGGATTGCCCGATCTGCGATCAGGGCGGCGAGTGCGACCTGCAGGACCAGGCGATGGCGTTCGGAGTCGATTCCTCGCGCTACCATGAGAACAAGCGGGCGGTCGAAGACAAGTATATCGGGCCGCTGGTCAAGACGATCATGAACCGCTGCATCCATTGCACGCGCTGCGTCCGCTTCACCACCGAGATTGCCGGCATATCCGAGCTCGGCCTGATCGGCCGCGGCGAGGATGCCGAGATCACCACCTATCTCGAAAGCGCGATGACTTCGGAACTGCAGGGCAATGTCATCGACCTTTGCCCGGTCGGTGCGCTGACCTCCAAACCCTATGCCTTCCAGGCACGGCCGTGGGAACTGACCAAGACCGAATCCATCGACGTGATGGACGCCGTCGGCTCCGCGATCCGCGTCGATAGCCGGGGCCGCGAAGTGATGCGCATCCTGCCGCGTACCAACGAGGCGGTGAACGAGGAGTGGATTTCCGACAAGACCCGCTTCATCTGGGACGGTTTGCGCACGCAGCGCCTCGACCGCCCCTATGTGCGCAAGGATGGCAGACTGGCCCCGGCAAGCTGGGCCGAGGCTTTTGCCGCGATCAAGGAAGCGGTGTCGAATGCGGCACCCGAAAAGATCGGTGCCATTGCCGGCGATCTCGCAGCCGTCGAGGAGATCTACGCGCTGAAGCTTCTGATGGCTTCGCTCGGCTCGAAGAACACCGACTGCCGCCAGGACGGCGCCGCACTCGATCCGTCGCTCGGCCGGGCGAGCTATGTCTTCAACCCGACCATCGAAGGCATCGAACAGGCCGATGCGGTGCTGATCATCGGCGCCAATCCGCGCTTCGAGGCCTCCTTGCTCAACACTCGCATCCGCAAGCGCTGGCGGGCCGGCAATCTGCCGGTCGGCGTCATCGGCGATGTCGGCGATACACGCTATGATTACGAGCAGCTCGGCGCCGGGCCAGAATCGCTGAAGGATCTGGCCGACGGCAACGGCAAGTTCTTCCAGCTGCTGAAGAAGGCGACGCATCCGCTGATCATCGTCGGCCAGGGTGCGCTGGCGCGTCCGGACGGCGCGGCCGTGCTTGGCCAAGCGGCGAAGCTCGCCGTCGCCGTCAATGCTGCAAGGGCCGACTGGAACGGTTTTGCCGTACTGCACACCGCGGCGGCACGCGTCGGCGGCCTCGATGTCGGCTTCGTGCCGGGCGAGGGCGGCAGGAACGTCGCCGGCATGCTTGGCGAGACCGATGTGTTGTTCCTGCTCGGTGCCGACGAAATCGACATGGCCAAGACCGGCGGCGCTTTCGTCGTCTATATCGGCACGCATGGCGACAAGGGCGCGCATCGCGCCAACGTCATCCTGCCGGGTGCCGCCTATACCGAAAAGTCGGGCACCTTCGTCAACACCGAGGGGCGCGTGCAGCAGACCAACCGTGCCGGCTTCGCGCCCGGCGAGGCGCGCGAGGACTGGGCGATCCTTCGGGCACTGTCGGATGTGCTGGGCAAGAAGCTACCTTTCGATTCACTGCCGCAGCTACGCGCAAAGCTCTATGCGGAATACCCGCATCTTGCCCGCATCGATCATGTCGCGGCCGGCGACCCGGCCGACATCGCCAGGGTTGCCAAGCTCGGCGGGCGGTTGAACAAGGGCACCTTCACCTCGCCGGTCAAGGATTTCTACCTGACCAACCCGATCGCGCGGGCTTCCGCGGTGATGGCCGAATGCTCGGCTTTGGCGAAGAACGGCTTCAGGCAGGCGGCGGAGTAGACATGGACACCTTCTTCTCCTTCTACGTGCTGCCGGCGCTGCTGATCCTTTTGAAGTCGGTCGTGCTGATCGTCGTTCTGTTGATCTTCGTCGCCTATGTGCTTTACGCCGACCGCAAGATCTGGGCGGCGGTGCAATTGCGCCGAGGCCCGAATGTCGTTGGCCCATGGGGCACACTGCAGGCCTTCGCCGATCTGCTGAAATTCGTCTTCAAGGAGCCGGTCATCCCGTCCGGCGCCAACAAGGGCGTTTTCCTGCTGGCGCCTTTGGTGTCGGCGGTGCTGGCGATCTCCGCCTGGGCGGTCATACCGGTCAATGAAGGCTGGGCGATCGCCAACGTCAATGTCGGCATCCTCTATGTCTTCGCCATCTCCTCGCTCGAGGTCTATGGCGTCATCATGGGCGGCTGGGCCTCCAATTCGAAATACCCGTTCCTCGGCGCACTGCGCTCGGCGGCGCAGATGGTATCCTACGAGGTCTCGATCGGCTTCGTCATCGTCACCGTGCTGCTTTGCGTCGGCTCGCTCAACCTGTCCGACATCGTCTTGTCGCAACAGGACGGGCTGGGCACGCGGCTCGGCCTGCCCAACACCTTCCTCGACTGGCATTGGCTGTCGCTGTTCCCGATGTTCATCGTCTTCTTCATCTCGGCGTTGGCCGAGACCAACCGGCCGCCCTTCGACCTTGTGGAAGCCGAATCGGAACTCGTCGCCGGCCATATGGTCGAATATTCCTCGACGCCGTTCCTGTTGTTCTTCCTCGGCGAATATGTCGCCGTCGTCCTGATGTGCGCACTGGCCACCATATTGTTCCTCGGCGGATGGCTGCCGCCCTTCGACTTCGCACCCTTCACCTGGGTGCCGGGGCTCATCTGGTTCGTGCTCAAGGTCTGCCTGGTGTTCTTCATGTTCTCCATGGTGAAGGCGTTCGTGCCGCGCTATCGCTACGACCAGCTGATGCGGCTCGGCTGGAAGGTCTTCCTGCCGATCTCGCTGTTCATGGTGGTCGCCACCGCCGCCTTTCTCAAACTCACCGGGTTTGCCTGATGTCAGCATTATCCCAGGCCGCCAAGTCACTGCTTTTGCAGGATTTCGTCAGCGCTTTCTTCCTGTCGATGCGCCAGTTCTTCGCGCCGAAGGAGACGATCAACTATCCGCATGAAAAGGGGCCGGTCAGCCCGCGCTTCCGCGGCGAACATGCGCTGCGCCGCTATCCGAACGGCGAGGAACGCTGCATCGCCTGCAAACTGTGCGAGGCGATCTGCCCGGCACAGGCCATCACCATCGAAGCCGGCCCACGCCGCAACGACGGCACACGGCGCACCGTGCGCTACGACATCGATATGGTGAAATGCATTTATTGCGGCTTCTGCCAGGAAGCCTGCCCGGTCGACGCCATTGTCGAGGGGCCGAATTTCGAATTCGCGACGGAAACGCGCGAGGAGCTTTATTACGACAAGGACAGGCTCCTGGCCAATGGCGACCGCTGGGAGCGTGAGCTGGCGCGCAACATCTCGCTGGATGCGCCTTACCGCTGATATTTGACGCATGGACGGGGCGAGGGGCCTGGTTTAAGGAACACGCAACTTGCCGACCGGAGGCGGTGGCAAAAAACAGGACGAACGTCCTGTTCTGACAGGAAACCCGGGGGAACCCATGCTGAGTGGACTAGAGGCGGCCTTTTTCTACCTCTTCGCCTTTGTCGCGGTGGCATCGGCGTTCATGGTCATATCGGCGCGCAATCCCGTGCATTCGGTGCTGTTCCTGATCCTGACCTTCTTCAACGCCGCCGGCCTGTTCATGCTGACCGGCGCCGAGTTCCTGGCGATGATCCTGCTCGTCGTCTATGTCGGCGCGGTGCTGGTGCTGTTCCTGTTCGTCGTCATGATGCTCGACGTCGACTTCGCCGAAATGAAGGAAGGCGCCCTGCAATATGCACCGATCGGCGCGCTGGTCGGGCTGATCCTGGCGGCGGAGCTGATCGTGGTGCTCGGCGGCTATACATTCGCGCCGAAACTGGCGGCGACGGTCGCGAAACCCATTCCGGACCTGGCCGCGCGCTCCAACACGGCAGCGCTCGGCGACATCCTCTATACGGATTACCTCTATTACTTCCAGGTAGCGGGGCTGGTGCTGCTGGTCGCCATGATCGGCGCCATCGTGCTGACGCTGCGCCACAAGCCGGGCGTCAAGCGGCAGTCGATCGCCGCCCAGGTCGGCCGCACGGCGGCAACCGGAGTGGAAATCCGCAAGGTCAAGACGGGCGAAGGAGTCTGAGATGGTCGTCGGCATCGCGCACTACCTGACCGTATCGGCGATCCTGTTCACGCTCGGCGTGTTCGGCATCTTCCTGAACCGCAGGAACGTCATCGTCATCCTGATGTCGATCGAGCTGATCCTGCTTGCGGTCAACATCAATTTCGTCGCCTTTTCGGCGGCGCTCGGCGATTTGGTCGGCCAGGTGTTCGCACTGTTCGTGCTGACGGTCGCGGCGGCCGAAGCGGCGATCGGCCTTGCCATTCTCGTCGTCTTCTTCCGCAACCGCGGCTCGATCGCGGTCGAAGACGTGAACATGATGAAGGGTTGACGGAACCACCATGTATCAGGCCATCGTCTTCCTTCCGCTGCTCGGCTTTCTGATCGTCGGCCTGTTCGGCACCTCGCTCGGGGCCAAGGCTTCCGAATACATCACCTCGGGCTTCCTGGTGATCGCGGCCGTGCTGTCGTGGGTCGCCTTCTTCTCGGTTGGCTTCGGCGGCGGAGAGGTGTTCACCGTGCCGGTGATGCGCTGGATCCAGTCGGGCGGGCTGGAGGCGTCCTGGGCGCTCAGGATCGACACGCTGACGGTGGTGATGCTGGTAGTTGTCAACACGGTGTCGTCGCTGGTCCATATCTACTCGATCGGCTACATGCATCACGATCCGGACCGGCCGCGCTTCTTCGCCTATCTGTCGCTGTTTACCTTCGCCATGCTGATGCTGGTGACGGCCGACAACCTCGTGCAGATGTTCTTCGGCTGGGAAGGCGTCGGCCTTGCCTCCTATCTGCTGATCGGCTTCTGGTACAAGAAGCCGTCGGCCAATGCGGCTGCGATCAAGGCCTTCGTCGTCAACCGCGTCGGCGATTTCGGCTTTGCGCTCGGCATATTCGGCGTGTTCGTGCTGTTCGGCTCGGTCAATCTCGGCACCATCTTCGCCAATGCGGCGACGTTCATTCCGGCGGAAGGCGCGCCGCAAGGCCCGGCCGTGCTGACCTTCCTCGGCTATGCGCTCGACAAGCAGGCTGCGATGACGGTTGTCTGCCTGCTCCTGTTCATGGGCGCCATGGGCAAGTCGGCGCAGGTGCCGCTTCACACCTGGCTGCCGGATGCCATGGAAGGCCCGACGCCGGTCTCGGCACTGATCCATGCCGCGACCATGGTGACGGCAGGCGTGTTCATGCTGGCGCGGTTGTCGCCGCTGTTCGAGCTGTCGCATTCGGCATTGACCGTGGTCACTTTCATCGGCGCCTTCACCGCCTTCTTCGCGGCGACAGTCGGTCTCGTCCAGAACGACATCAAGCGCGTCATCGCCTATTCGACCTGTTCGCAGCTCGGCTACATGTTCGTGGCGCTCGGCGTCGGCGCCTATGGCGCGGCGATCTTCCATCTGTTCACGCACGCCTTCTTCAAGGCGCTGCTGTTCCTCGGCTCGGGCTCGGTCATCCACGCCGTCTCCGACGAGCAGGACATGCGCAAGATGGGCGGCCTGAGGACGCTCATTCCGAAAACGTACTGGATGATGGTGATCGGCACGCTGGCGCTGACCGGTGTCGGCATCCCGGTAACGATCATCGGCACGGCCGGCTTCTTTTCCAAGGACGCCATCATCGAAGCGGCCTTCGCCGGCCACAATGCGGTCGCCGCGTTTGCCTTCATATTGCTGGTCATTGCTGCCTGCTTCACCTCCTTCTACTCCTGGCGGCTGATCTTCATGACCTTCCACGGCGAGCCGCGGGCCAGCCACGAGGTCATGCACCATGTCCATGAATCGCCGCCGGTCATGCTGGTGCCGCTGTTCATCCTGGCGGCGGGCGCGCTGTTTGCCGGCGTGATCTTCCACGGCGCCTTCTTCGGCGAGGGCTATGCCGAATTCTGGAAGGCGTCGCTGTTCACGCTGCCGGACAACCACATCCTGCACGAAATCCACGAAGTGCCGTTGTGGGTCGAGCTGTCACCGTTCATCGCCATGCTGATCGGCTTTGCGATTGCCTGGCAGTTCTATATTCGCGCGCCGGAAATGCCTCGGAGCGTCGCCGCCAACCATCGCCTGCTCTACGCCTTCCTGCTCAACAAATGGTATTTCGACGAGCTCTACGACTTCCTGTTCGTGCGGCCGGCAAAGCGCCTCGGCAGCTTCCTGTGGAAGACCGGCGACGGCACCGTCATCGACGGGCTCGGGCCGGACGGCATTTCGGCGCGCGTCGTCGACGTCACCAACCGGGTCGTCAAGCTGCAGACCGGCTATCTTTACCACTATGCCTTCGCCATGCTGATCGGCGTTGCCGCACTCGTCACCTGGATGATGCTCTGATGACCGCCTGGCCGATCCTATCGCTGGTCACCTTCCTGCCGCTGGTTGGTGTGCTGCTCATCCTTTTCGTGCGTGACGACAGCGAGAACGCGCGCCGCAACATCCGCGCCATAGCACTGTTCACGACCGCGTTCACGTTTGTGATTTCGCTGTTCATCTGGACCGGCTTCGACAATTCGCAGCCCGGCTTCCAGTTCGTCGAGAAGTTTGCCTGGCTGGATTCCGGCATCTCCTATCATATGGGCGTAGACGGCATCTCCATGCTGTTCGTCATCCTGACCACGTTCCTGATGCCGCTCTGCATCCTCGCCTCGTGGGAATCGATCGAGAAGCGCGTCAAGGCCTATATGATTGCCTTCCTGCTGCTCGAGACGCTGATGATCGGCGTGTTCTGCGCGCTCGACATCGTCTTGTTCTATGTCTTCTTCGAAGCCGGCCTGATCCCGATGTTCATCATCATCGGTGTGTGGGGCGGCAAGCGGCGCGTCTATGCCTCGTTCAAGTTCTTCCTCTACACGCTGGCCGGCTCGGTGCTGATGCTGCTCGCCATCATGGCGATGTTCTTCCAGTCCGGCACCACCGACATCCCGACGCTTCTGACCCACAACTTCCCGGCCAATATGCAGACTTGGCTATGGCTTGCCTTCTTCGCGTCCTTCGCGGTGAAGATGCCGATGTGGCCGGTGCACACCTGGCTGCCGGACGCGCATGTCGAAGCACCGACGGCCGGCTCGGTAATCCTGGCCGCCATCCTGCTCAAGATGGGTGGGTACGGCTTCCTGCGCTTTTCGCTGCCGATGTTTCCGATCGCATCCGAAATGTTCGCGCCGCTGATCTTCCCGCTCTCCGTCGTCGCCATCATCTACACCTCGCTGGTGGCGCTGATGCAGGAGGACATGAAGAAGCTGATCGCCTATTCGTCGGTCGCTCACATGGGCTTCGTCACCATGGGAATCTTCGCGATGAACCAGGAAGGCGTCCAGGGTTCGATCTTCCAGATGCTGTCGCACGGCCTGGTCTCCGGCGCGCTGTTCCTCTGCGTCGGCGTCGTCTACGACCGCATGCACACGCGTGACATCGACGCCTATGGCGGGTTGGTCAACAACATGCCGAAATATGCAACCGTGTTCATGATCTTCACCATGGCCAATGTCGGCCTGCCCGGCACCAGCGGCTTCGTCGGCGAGTTCCTGACCATGCTCGGCGTGTTCCGGGTCAACACCTGGGTGGCGTTCTTCGCCGCCACCGGCGTCGTCCTTTCGGCGGCCTATGCGCTCTGGCTCTACCGCAAGGTGATCTTCGGCGCGCTGACCAAGGAAAGCCTGAAAGGCCTGCTCGACCTGTCGACGCGCGAGAAGGTGATCATCTATCCGCTGGTCGCGCTGGTCATCTTCTTCGGCGTCTATCCGGCGCCGATCTTCGACGCGACCGCCGAATCGGTCAAGGCGCTCGTTACCAATGTCACCGCATCCATCGGCGCCGCGCAGACCGCGGCGGCGAACTGACTGGGGGTTTTGCGAACCATGACGCCGGACCTTCTCTCAAGCCTGTCGCTCTCGACGCCAGAGCTGATCCTCGCCATCGGCGCCTTGGCGCTGTTGATGCTCGGCGCCTATTCGCGCGCCAACACCACTGTCACGGTGAGCGGCCTTGCCGTCGCCGTGCTGGTGATCGCCGGCGCCTGGCTGGTCTTTTCGCCGGGACAGGGCAACGCCTATAGCGAAGCCTTCATCCAGGATCCGTTCGCCCGCTTCATGAAGGTGCTGGCGCTCGTCGGCTCGGCGGTGACGCTGGTCATGTCGGTCCGCTTTGCCCAGGCGGAGCGTTTCGACAAGTTCGAATATCCGGTGCTGATCCTGCTCTGCACGCTCGGCATGATGCTGATGATCTCGGCCAACGGCATGATCGGGCTCTATCTCGGCCTCGAGCTGCAATCGCTGGCGATCTACGTGCTGGCGGCGATCAATCGGGACAATCTGCGCTCGACCGAGGCCGGGCTGAAGTATTTCGTCCTTGGCGCCCTGTCGTCGGGCATGCTGCTTTACGGTATCTCGCTGGTCTACGGCTACACCGGCAACACCGGCTTCCAGGAGATCGCCACGGCGCTGAGCGGCGGTGAGCGCCAGCTTGGGCTCGTCTTCGGCCTGGTTTTCGTGCTGGCCGGCCTTGCCTTCAAGATCTCGGCGGTGCCGTTCCATATGTGGACGCCCGACGTCTATGAAGGCGCGCCGACGCCGGTGACGGCTTTTCTGGCGGCGGCACCGAAGATGGCGGCGATGGCGCTGATGGTGCGCGTCACCATGGGCGCCTTCAAGCCGATCGCCGCCGACTGGCAGCAGATCATCGTCTTCATCTCGATCGCCTCGATGGCGCTTGGTGCCTTTGCGGCCATCGGCCAGACCAACATCAAACGGCTGATGGCCTATTCCTCCATCGGTCATATGGGTTATGCGCTGGTCGGCCTTGCCGCGAACAGCCAGGATGGCGTGCGCGGCGTCGCCATCTACATGCTGATCTATCTGGTGATGACGCTCGGCACCTTCGCCTTCATCCTCGCCATGCGGCGCAAGGAGGGCAATGTCGAGCAGATCAGCGATCTCGCCGGCCTGTCGGCGACCAATCCGATCATGGCGACGATCCTCACCATCCTGATGTTCTCGCTGGCCGGCATCCCGCCGCTCGCCGGCTTCTGGGGGAAATGGTACGTGTTCCTCGCCGCCATCAATGCCAACCTCTACGCGCTGGCGATCATCGGCGTGCTCGCCTCTGTGGTGGGCGCCTACTATTATCTGCGTATCATCAAGATCATGTGGTTCGACGAACCGGTCGGCGGCTTCGTGCCGATGGCGTCCGAACTGCGCGTCGTGCTCGGTGTCTGTGGCGCCTTCGTGCTGTTCTACGTGCTGATCGGCGGCCCGATCGGAACCTACGCCGCAGCCGCGGCCAAGACCTTCTTCTGACGGAATGACTTTCAGGCTGGCTCCAACCGCGGCTTCGGACGGGTTCCGGCTCGAGGCGCACGACACGGTCGGCTCCACCAACGCGCTGGCGCTGGAGCATGCACGGGCCGGCGATCCGGGCAAACTCTGGGTCGTCTCCAAAAAGCAGGAAGCCGGGCGTGGCCGCCGTGGCCGCGCCTGGGCGACGCCCGAGGGCAATCTGGCAGCGACGTTGCTGGTGATCACCAACACCGAGCTTCGGCTTGCCGCGACGCTCGGCTTCGTTGCCGGACTGGCGCTGGCCGACGCGCTCGACGCTGTCGTGCCGAAGGGCAGGATCGCGATCGGCCTCGATGGTGCGAGCCAAGGCAAGAACCGTTTCGAACTGAAATGGCCCAACGATGTGCTTGCCTCGGGCGCCAAGCTCGCCGGCATCCTGCTGGAATCGGCGATGCTGGATGGTGGCCGTTCCGCGGTGGCTGTCGGTGTCGGCGTCAACGTGGTGGCATACCCTGAGGATTTGCCTTATCCAGCGACGTCGCTCAGCGCGCTGGGGTCTGCTTGCGATGCCGAGACGCTGTTCCTGGCGCTGTCGGATACATGGAGCGAGAATGCGCGGCTGTGGAACGAAGGGCGCGGGCTTGCCGCCGTCAGGCGGCGGTGGCTGGCGCGTGCGGCGGGGCTTGGCGGGCAGGTTGCTGTCAGAATTGACGGTAATGTGGTGCGCGGCACCTTCGAGACCATTGACGAGGACTGCCGTTTCGTGATCCGCGACGATCAAGGTTCGGTTCTGACGATCGCCGCCGGCGACGTGCATTTCGGCGCGGTTGCCTCGGCCGGCGTTTGACTGGCCAATACGTTTGACTGGCCAGGTATTTGACCAGCTTGAATTTGACCGGCCGACAATTTTGACCGGCCGACAATTTTGACCGGCCCACAATTTTGACCGGCAAGGAAGGAAAGACCATGGCGATAGCGGAAAACGCCGAACTTGTCTTCGTGCCGCTCGGCGGTGTCGGCGAGATCGGCATGAACTTCGCCCTCTACGGCTATGGGCCGGCCAATGCGCGCGAATGGATCGTGGTCGACGTCGGCGTCACTTTTCCCGATGCAACCCTGCCCGGCGTCGACCTGGTTCTGCCCGACACGCGTTTCATCGAGGAGAATGTCGCCAATCTGCGCGGCATCGTCATCACCCATGCGCATGAGGACCATTACGGCGCGCTCCACGACATCTGGCCGAAGCTCAAGGCGCCGGTGTGGATGACGCCGTTCAGCGCCGGCCTGCTGGAAGCCAAGCGGCAGGGCGAGCAAGGGGCGCCGAAGATCCCGGTGACGATCTACCGGGCCGGCGAGAAATTCACCGTCGGCCCGTTCGAGATCGAGGCCATCCCTGTTGCGCACTCCATTCCCGAACCGATGTCGCTGGCGATCACGACGCCGGCCGGCGTCGTCATCCATACCGGCGACTGGAAGATCGATCCGGCGCCGACGGTCGGGCCGATGACCGACGAGGCGCGCTTCCGAGCCTATGGCGACAAGGGTGTGCTGGCGCTGGTCTGCGATTCCACCAATGCGATGCGGGAAGGGGAATCGCCGTCCGAAGTGGCGGTGGGCGAGGGCCTCAAGAGCGTCATCCAGAACGCCAAGGGCCGGGTCGCCGTCACCAGCTTCTCCTCCAATGTCGGGCGTATCGTCTCCATCGCCAAGGCGGCGCGGGATGCCGGCCGCCAGTGCCTGGTGATTGGCCGCTCGATGAAGCGCGTCATCGATGTGGCTGATGAACTCGGCTATATGGACGGGTTGCCGGAATTCATCGCCGAGGAGGATTACGGCTTCATCCCGCGCGAAAACCTCGTCATCATCTGCACCGGCAGCCAGGGCGAGCCGCTTGCCGCACTTGCCAAGCTGTCGCGCGACGAGATGAAGTCGGTGGCGCTGACGGCCGGCGACACGGTGGTGTTTTCCTCGCGCACCATTCCCGGCAACGAGAAGGCGATCCTCGAAATCAAGAACCGCCTGATCGATCTCGGCATCAAGATCATCGAGGACGGCGATGCGCTGGTGCATGTCTCCGGCCATCCACGCCGCAGCGAATTGCGCAAGATGTATGAATGGGTGCGGCCGCAGATCGGCGTTCCCGTGCATGGCGAAGCGGCGCATCTGGTGGCGCAGGGCTCGCTGATGTCGACGTCCGGCATCGGCCAGGTCGCGCAGGTGCGCGACGGCGACATGCTCAGGCTGTATCCGGGTGCCGCCGCCATCATCGACCAGGTGCCGTTCGGCCGCATCTACAAGGACGGAAGGCTGATCGGCACCGACCAGGCGATGGGCATTCGCGACCGCCGCAAGCTGTCCTTTGCCGGCCATGTCGCCGTCAATGTCGTGCTCGACGACAAATACGAGCTTGCCGGCGATCCCGATCTCGTCGCCATCGGCGTCGCCGAGGCCGACGGCAGCGGCGAGAGCCTGGAAGACCTGATGATCGATGCGGCAATCGGCGCCGTGGACTCCATCCCCCGCCAGCGCCGAAAAGACCTCGACCTGGTCCAGGAGGCAGTGCGGCGCGCGGTGCGCGGCGCGGCCAACGAAGCCTGGGGCAAGAAGCCGCTGGTGACGGTGTTCGTCACGAGGTGACGAACAAGGGAGTAGGGGAGTAGGGCAGTAAGGGAGTAGGGAAGTAGGAGGTAGGAGCGCAAACAGATGCACTTCTAGATCCTTTTTTCCCTACTCCCCTACTGCCTTACTCCCCTACTCCCCTAACCCGGGAGTACGCTATGCTCGGACGCCTCAACCATGTCGCGCTTGCGGTGCCGGATCTGGCCGCGGCTGCGGCGGTCTATCGCGATACGCTTGGCGCTCGCGTGACCGCGCCGCAGGCGCTGCCGGAGCATGGCGTTACGGTGGTGTTCGTCGACGTCGGCAACACCAGGATCGAGTTGCTCGAGCCTCTCGGCGAAGCCTCGCCGATCGCCGCATTCCTCGCGAAGAATCCGTCCGGCGGCATGCACCATGTCTGCTATGAGGTGGACGACATTGTTGCGGCGCACGACCGTCTCAAGGCCAGCGGCGCGCGCGTGCTGGGCGACGGCAATCCGAAGATCGGCGCACATGGCAAGCCGGTATTGTTTCTGCACCCCAAGGATTTCTTCGGCACGCTGGTCGAACTGGAGCAAGCATGAGTTGGGTTTCGTTTGTCGCCCTGTTCTTCGCCACATGGTGGGTGGTGTTGTTCGCCGTCCTGCCGTTCAGCATGCGGACGCAGGACGAGGATCGGGACGTGACGCTTGGCACGGTTCCGAGCGCACCGCGCGGACCGCACATGCTGCGCGCGGCGCTGCGCACGACGATCGTCACGCTGGTCCTCATGGGTATCTTCTACGGCATCACGAGAGGGCTTGGCCTCGGTATCGACGACATCCCGCACATCGTGCCGGATTTCAACCAGAGCCCAGCGCATTAGCCGGCTACCTACCGTGTCCGACTATCCCAGCCTAGCCGAGGCTCTGAAATCAAGCTGAGCCAGCAAGGTCAATCCAAAGTAAAGGCCGGGGCGGGTTTGGGCTGACGCAACGTCATGTAGTTTGGTAATCTGTCGTGCTAACCAGATGATTGCACAAAAAAAATGCAAGGCGCGAGGCCTTGCAATTTAAACGCGTCCGATCTGTTTCCGGTGTCCGGCGGCAGCGAGTTACCGCGCCTAGATCGCATCCTCCCAAGACTTTGACCGCGTAGGAGGGCAGATTTTTCTCTACCCTCTCGGTTATGGGGGCACACTAGCCTAAGGCGGGTGAAAATGTCACGAAGAATTTTGCCCGGAAACAGGCAATCTCGTGCTGCAGTGCACAATAGTACGGCAGGCGTTGCTTGCGAAACGCCCAGCAAGCCGCGTGCGGCAATTGCGGCGCCTGTGCAGCGCTTGGGCCGGGTTTCCATTCCGCCATGAAATGGCTATGAAGCCGGGGCAAGCAAGCCTGCGCTGCGCCGATTCCGGCGCCGCCATCCTCTCTCACGGACCAGTCCATGCGTTTGTCGCGCTATTTCCTGCCCATTCTCAAAGAAAATCCGCGCGAGGCCGAGATCGTCTCGCATCGGCTGATGCTGCGCGCCGGCATGATCCGCCAGCAGGGGCAGGGCAGCTTTTCCTGGCTGCCGCTCGGCAAGCGGGTGCTGGACAAGGTCTGCCGGATCATTCGCGAGGAGCAGAATCGCGCCGGCGCACTCGAAATCCTGATGCCGACCATCCAATCGGCCGAGCTGTGGCGCGAAAGCGGCCGCTATGAAGACTACGGCAAGGAGATGCTGCGCATCAAGGACCGGCAAGACCGCGATATGCTCTACGGGCCGACCAACGAGGAGATGGTCACCGAGATATTCCGCTCCTATGTCAAGTCCTACAAGGACCTGCCGCTCAACCTCTATCATATCCAGTGGAAGTTTCGCGACGAGGTGCGCCCGCGCTTCGGCGTCATGCGTTCGCGCGAGTTCCTGATGAAGGACGCCTATTCCTTCGACCTCGATTATGAAGGCGCCAAGGCCGCTTATAACCGCATGTTCGTGTCCTATCTCAGGACGTTTACGCGCCTGGGGCTGCAGGCCATTCCGATGCGCGCCGACACCGGGCCGATCGGCGGCGACCTCAGCCATGAGTTCATCATCCTGGCCGACACCGGCGAGAGCCAGGTGTTTTGCCATCGCGACTATCTCTCGCTTGAGGTGCCGGGGGCGGATACCGATTTTTCGAACGACGCCGAGATCGGCGGCATCGTCAAGACGTGGACGACGCCCTATGCCGCCACCGACGAAATGCATGACGAGGCGGCATGGGAAAAGCTCTCCGAAGGCGACAGGGTCTCGGCGCGCGGCATCGAGGTTGGGCATATCTTCCATTTCGGCGACAAATATTCCAAGCCGATGGGCGCCAAGGTGACCGGGCCGGACGGCAAGGATCATTTCGTTTCTGGCGGTTCCTACGGCATCGGCCCGTCCAGGCTGGTCGCGGCGATCATCGAGGCCAGCCATGACGATAACGGCATCATCTGGCCGGAGGCGGTGGCACCGTTCGATGTCGGCCTGATCAACATGAAGGCTGGCGATGCCGAATGCGACCGCGTCTGCCGCGAGCTGAATGCCGCCTTTGCCGCCGCCGGCAAGGAGGTGCTCTACGACGACACCGACCAGCGGCCGGGCGGCAAGTTCGCCACCGCCGACCTGATCGGGCTCCCGTGGCAGGTGATCGTCGGGCCGCGTGGTGTCGCCGCCGGCGAGGTCGAAATCAAGAACCGCAGGACCGGCGAGCGCGAGACGCTGCCGATCGGCGACGTGAAAAAGCGTTTCGGTGCCGCCGTATGAGTGAAGCGGCAGCAGCCAAACCTTCGGCGGCAGGACCCTTTTCCGGCTTCGAGCGCATGGTGGCGTGGCGCTATCTGCGCTCGCGCCGCAAGGAGACGGTGATCTCGGTGATCGCCTCGATCTCCTTCCTCGGCATCATGCTGGGCGTTGCCACGCTGATCGTCGTCATGGCGGTCATGAACGGCTTTCGCGCCGAACTGCTGACGCGCATCCTTGGCGTCAACGGGCACCTGATCGTGCAGCCGCTCGACATGCCGCTGGAGGACTATGACCAGGTCGCCGGCCGCATCAACGGCGTGCCCGGCGTCAAATATGCCATTCCGCTGATCGACGGGCAGGTGCTGGCGCAAGGCAATGTCGGCGGCGGCACCGGCGCGCTGGTGCGCGGTATACGCGGCGAGGATCTCGGCAAGATCACGATCGTCGCCAACAACATCAAGGCGGGCTCGATCGTCGGCTTCGACACCGGCGAGGGAGTCGCCATCGGCAGCCGCATGGCCGAGAATCTCGGCCTTGTGCTCGGCGATACCATCACGCTGATCTCGCCCGAGGGCGACGTCACGCCGCTCGGCACGACGCCGCGCATGAAAGGCTATCCGATAACCGCGATCTTCGAGGTCGGCATGTCGGAATATGACAGCTCCATCGTCTACATGCCGTTTTCGGAAGCGCAGCTTTATTTCAACATGGACGGCAGGGCGCAGACGATCGAGATCTACGCCGACAATCCCGACAATATCGACGCGCTGAAGCCGAAGGTCGAAGAGGCGGCGCAACGGCCGATCACCCTCGTCGATTGGCGGGAGCGTAACAAGACGTTTTTCGACGCGCTGCAGGTCGAGCGCAACGTCATGTTCATGATCCTGACGCTGATCGTGCTGGTGGCGGCGCTCAACATCATTTCGGGCCTGATCATGCTGGTGAAGGACAAGGGCCACGACATCGCCATCCTGCGCACCATGGGCGCCACGCGCGGCGCGATCCTGCGCATCTTCCTGATGACCGGGGCTGCGATCGGCGTTGTCGGCACCATCGCCGGCGTGCTGCTCGGCATCGTGATCTGCCTCAACGTCGAGCGCATCCGCCAGTTCTTCTCCTGGCTGGCCAACGAGCGGCTGTTCAATCCCGAGCTTTATTTCCTGAGCCAGCTGCCGGCGCGCATGGATGCCAGCGAGACGATCTCGGTCGTTCTCATGGCTTTGGCGCTGTCGTTCCTGGCGACACTGTTTCCGGCGTGGCGCGCTGCCAGGCTCGATCCGGTCGAAGCGCTGAGGTACGAATGATGGCCGAGGCCATTATCGAGCTGAAGAGCGTCGAACGCCATTATGTACAGGGGCCGCGCAAGCTGACCATCCTGAACGGCGCCGATTTTTCGCTGAAGCGTGGCGAGATGGTGGCGCTTGTGGCGCCGTCGGGCACCGGCAAGTCGACGCTGCTCCACACGGCCGGGCTGCTGGAGCGACCGGACGCCGGCGACGTGATCCTGGCGGGGCGCGCCTGCGGCCGGCTTTCCGACGACGAGCGCACGGCGATCCGCCGCAACGATGTCGGCTTCGTCTACCAGTTCCATCATTTGTTGCCTGAGTTTTCTGCGCTGGAAAACATCATGATGCCGCAGCTGATAAAAGGGCTGCCGCGCAAGGAGGCGGCCGAGCGGGCGGCGCAATTGCTCGACTATATGCAGATCGGCAAGCGGGCACAGCATCGCCCCTCCGAGCTCTCCGGCGGCGAGCAGCAGCGGGTCGCCATTGCGCGTGCCGTCGCCAATGCGCCGCTGGTGCTTTTGGCCGACGAGCCGACCGGCAATCTCGACCCGGTGACCGCTTCCTATGTGTTCGAGGCGCTGGCAGCACTGGTCCGGCAATCGGGCCTGGCGGCGCTCATCGCCACCCACAATCACGAGCTCGCCTCGCGCATGGACCGCCGCGTGACGCTGTCCGACGGCAAGGTTGTGCCGCTTTAGGGTGCGCTGCAATTGAGGCGATGACGGCCCGCGAGCTGCCGTGCGCCGTCCCGCCGCTTTCGCGCGCCTGTCGGCCCCGAAACGCTCGGCATCTCCTTCTCAACCCTTTCTTAACCCTGTCGAAATGACCGAGCGCAATTCGGGTGACGCCCGGACTGCGATCGTTGACATTCGAACAAAATTAGAACAAAATACGAACATACTAACAACAGGAGAGAGTTATGACCGATCTTGTTCAGGATGTCGTCTCGCTGGTGTGCATGAGCACGTTCCTCATTTCCATGGCAATCTGGATCGGCGCGATGTGAGGATTGAGCTCAAGGGCGGGCTCGATGCTGATGAGCGAGGGCCGCCTTCGCATATTGGCGCAGGCATTGGGCGAGTGTTTCAGCCGGCCTTGCGGGACACTTCGACAGGCGACACCGCGGCGGGCCCGAACACGTCCTCGAAAGCGGATTTCAGCGCCAGGTCGAGGTCGGCCATGGTCACGGGAAGGCCGAGGTCGACAAGGCTGGTGACGCCGTGATGCTGGACGCCGCACGGCACGATGCCGCTGAAATGGCTAAGGTCCGGCTCGACATTGATGGCGATGCCGTGAAAGCTCACCCAGCGCCTCAGCCTGATGCCGATGGCGGCGATCTTGTCCTCGGCCGCCGAGCCGTCGGGCAAAGCGGGGCGGTCCGGCCGAACCACCCAGACGCCGACGCGGTCCTCGCGGCGTTCGCCGCGTACGTTGAAGGCGGCCAGCGAGCCGATGATCCATTGTTCGAGTGCGGCGACGAAGGCGCGGACATCCTCGCGCCGCCGCTTCAGGTCGAGCATGACGTAGGCGACTCGCTGGCCCGGCCCATGATAGGTGTATTCGCCGCCACGCCCGGCGGCAAAGACCGGGAAACGGTCCGGCTCGATCAGGTCCTCGATGCGGGCGCTGGTGCCGGCGGTGTAGAGCGGCGGGTGCTCGACCAGCCAGACCATCTCGCCGGCGGCGCCGCTGCGGATTGCCTCGGCGCGCGCCTCCATCACGGCGAGCGCATCGGGATAGGCGGTGAGCCCGGGCTCGATGCGCCATTCGACCGGCGCCGAGCCGGGCAAGGGCAGGAACGACGTGGCGATCTGGCTGCGTTCTGTCATGATATCTCGTCTCGCCACTCATATGGCGGCAATCGGTACAAACGTCCAGTTCCGGCACGTTCGGCCCTTGAAGAGTTATGCCGATGTCCGGCCGATTATTGCTGGCCGCGCACTTGTTTCACCGGAAACGATTTGCTACACGCCGCGGGCCGGTTGGTTCCGGCTCCTACCACGTGCGGTCGTGGCGGAATTGGTAGACGCGCAGCGTTGAGGTCGCTGTGGGGCAACCCGTGGAAGTTCGAGTCTTCTCGACCGCACCATCAAATTCGTGAACTTGGCCCTCTAAGCCATTGAAACTCCAGTCCGGCAGAGCACCCGTTGATGAGGGCGCTTGGCGTTCTTGCCGAAATGCGATACAATTTGGGATACAAACTGAGATACATCGCGAGTTTGGCCCATGCGAAAAGAGGCCGTCGCAGAGCCCGCCAGAGACCCGGATCGCTACCTCGTCCAGCGCGACGGAATTTTCTATTATCATCGGCGAATGCCCGCCAAGATGGTCGGCATCGACGATCGCGGCAGGTTCATTCGCAAGTCCCTGGGAACGGACGAACGCCGCCTCGCACGTGCCATGCGCGACAAGCTCGAAGACGCGGACAAGACCCTGTGGGCGGTGCTTCTTTGCGGCGGCGAGACAAGGTCAGCACTCGATCAGTATCGCGACGCCGTTCGCCGGGCTGAAGCCATGGGCGTTTCCTACCTTTCAAATGGACAGGTGGCAGGCTTTCAGAATGTCGATTCAATTTTAAAGCGTGTCGAGGCGCTGGAGCGCGTTCAAGCGGCCCCCGCGGTCGCCGACGCTCTCCTCGGCGGGGTGCAGGTGCCGCCGGTCAAAGTCTCCAAAGCTTTTGATCTCTACGCCGATGAGATCATGGCCCATGAAGTCGCGGGTAAGAGCCAGTCGCAGCGCCGAATGTGGAAGAAGGTAAAGCAGAGAGCCGTAAACAATTTCGTTGCCCTGGTTGGTGACAAGCCGATCGGCGACGTCACGCGTGAAGACGGACTGACCTTCTACCGGTTCTGGCTCAAGCGCATCGCGCCGCCGCCAGACATCGGAGCCGCGACACATTCGGCGTCTGCCGGCAATCGAGACCTCGGCAACATGCGGGATCTCTACAGGCGTTATTTCGCTCATTTGGGCGAGGAACAAAAAGGCACCCCATTCGATGACCTCCGCTTTTCGGAGCGTGGCAAGCGCCGTCGTAAACGGCCGTCATTCGAACCCAAATGGATAACCGATCAGATCATGAGGCCGGGCGCTTTAGCATCCCTGGATGCTCAAGCGCGTCGCTGCGTTCTGGCGCTGATCGAGACAGGCACACGCCCAAGCGAGATATGCAATCTTGATGAGACCGTGATCTTCCTTGACACGCCGGTTCCGTATGTTCGCATTACCCCACGAGAGGACGCCGATGATCCGCGCGAGATCAAGACCGAATGGTCAGTGCGAGATGTACCGCTGGTAGGCGTCGCGCTGGAAGTTTTTAAGAAAAATCCGCAGGGCTTTCCGCGCTACCGCAATCGTGAAGAGGCGCTTTCTGCAAACCTCAATAAATTCTTTAAAACACACAAACTTTTCCCGACACCGAAGCACAAGATTTATTCCCTCCGGCACAGTTTCGAGGATCGTATGAAGGAGGCAGGTATCGACAGCGAGCTTCGCAAAATCTTGATGGGCCATACGATAGAGCGTGTAGAGTATGGTACGGGCGGATCGTTGCAATGGCGACGAGACGAACTCAAAAAAATTGCTTTGCCTTTCGATCCCGAGATCGTTTGAGCCGTTCCTGGACGCGCAGCATTGCGCCCATCTCTGCAATCAATTTCTTCTTCTCCCGTTCAAGACGCTCGTAAATCGGGAGATACGCTCGTCCTTTGTTGCCAGCCTTGTGGATAGCTAGGGCGAGCGTATCCAGAGCGCGGTCAATTCTGTCTAAGGTCACGGGCTCAGGAACAGTGCTTACCTGTGGCAGAACACAGGTCATTGTCTGTCCCGTCTGTTTCCTGTTCGGCGATGACACAGACGAGATAATGGCAGCAGGCGCAGGTGAGAAAAGCGGTTTGCCTCCCGCATCGTGCAGCGGCGATACTTCGACGTAGAAATCGGAAAACACGCTTGCGGCAACTCTGCACTGTCAGATGCAGCTAGCCACATCCGGCCACATGAATTGCTGAGCGGACTCAGACGGGTCGATGCCCTTGAACCGGACACGAGACCGAATCGATCCGCAGGCTGTCGGCGGGCCGGAATGCCTCATCCGATCCGACCAAACCGATCGGAGGACGCAGGCAATGCCGGATTTGGTGGGCTATAATTACCTGAGGAGAGGCAATCAGCTGATCCGGATCAGTGCGTGGGAGCGCGAGTATCTCGGGAGGTCGCTTATGATTACCTTATCATTAGCATTCCTCGATATTGCGGCACCTTTGGGGTGAGTTTGACAAGCTTCACACGGCGATCGCTTGGCAGGAAATCGGTCATGAGATTCGTGTCGGTTCAATGATGGGCGGGACCAACTGCGCCGAAAGCGAACAAATTCGAATACTTAATGTAAAGTCTTGGGTCATGCTGTCCGAATGCAGTACCGTGCGGGCGATCAGCCAACGATTGGCGAAATTTTGAACAGGCTACCATTACCGATGGCCTAGACACCGTTTTCGTCCTTCGTTGCCGCAAGAAAGGTATCGCCAACCGCCGGATCAATCCGATCAGCCTGTGGCAACGCGCAACGGCTCCAATGCTCAGCGTTTCGGGGGGCTGAAGAGGTTGATGACTGCCGCACCCGGAGCAGTTCGACGTATTTCCTTATTTCGCTTGGCCCGCTGAAATGCAGCCGCATCTTTAGAAGGAACGAACCGTCTGGCAGGACGGCGCAAGCAATTGATGGCAACGCCGTCGAGTGGATCGAGAAAGTCAGCGACAAACGATACCGCCGCTGAACGTTACCGGTCCGCAGCGTCTCGCACTTGGCTGCCAACTCACCCCAGCCAATACCTCGGCCCCGGCCCCTTGCGTCCTGCCATATCGGCAGGGTTCGCAAGGCTACACCGGTCGATCGACAGGCAGCCGCAACCGATGCACTCGGTAAGCCCCGACCTCAGGCGCTGCAACTCGGCGATGCGCTGGTCGATGCGCTTGGTCCACTGGCTTGACAACCGCGACCAATCCCGACGCGACGGCACGCGATCGGCTGGCAACTTGGCCAGCTCGGCGCCGATCTCCTCGAGCGTCAGCCCAATTCGCTGCGCGAAGACGATGAAGGCGATCCGGCGCAGCACGGATCGCGGATAGCGTCGGTGTCCCGAGCCGGCCCGCTCGGACCCGATCAGCCCGCGCTCCTCGTAGAAGCGCAGGGCCGATGAGGCGACGCCGCTGCGCCGTGACACGTCGGTGATGGTCAGCATGGAATCCATGCATGAACGAAAGCACAATTCCCGCTTGACTTCAAGTTAACTTGAACTTGTAGCAAGAGGCATACGGATTAAAGGAGCACTGGCAATGCAGACGAATATCGAACTTCAGGGACTTCGCGTGGCAGTCACGGGCGGCACGTCCGGCCTCGGACTGGCGCTTGTGCGGCAGCTTGCCGCACAGGGTGCGTGCGTCGCCTTCGTCGCCCGGACCGCCGCGAATGTCGAACGCATCGCCGATGAGACGGGCGCGCACGGCATTGTCGGCGACGTCGGCAAGAAGGCGGACATCTACCCGATCGCGTTGCAGGTTACTGCCAGCCTCGGCGGGCTCGATGTCCTGATCAACAATGCGTCGAGCCTCGGCCCTGTCCCTCTGGCGCTCCTCGCCGATACCGAGTGCGAGGAGCTGGAAATGGCGCTCGCGGTCAATCTCGTCGGCGCCTTCCGGCTGACGAAAGCCCTGTTCGGTGCGCTTGCCGCGTCCGCACGCGAGGGCCGCGGCGCGCTGGTCATCAACATTTCCAGCGACGCCGCGGTGAACGCCTATCCCGGCTGGGGAGCATACGGCGCGAGCAAGGCCGCTCTTGCCCATCTGACGGCGATTTGGGACGAGGAGGCGAAAGCAGACGGCATCCGGTTCCTCGCGCTTGACCCCGGCGATATGGACACCCCACTGCACGCGCTCGCGATCCCTGATGCTGATCCGGCGACCTTGAAGCGCCCCGAGCAGGCAGCTGCCGAGATCATCAAAAAGATGCTCGACGCGTTGCCGGTCCGCTCTACCCTTCTGGCCGGAGCACATGGATGATTGCCGCCGATCGTCCCGATCGGCGCTCCGCCAGGCTGTTCGTCGTCGAGGCGGACGGCACGATGCGCGACCTGCCGCGAGCTGGACTCGCGACGCTGTTCAACCCCGGCGATCTGGTCGTCGCCAATGACGCCGCGACCTTGCCTGCCAGCTTGCACGGCACGCATGTCCCAAGCGGCGAGGCGATCGAGATCCGCCTGGCGGGCTGGCTGTCACTTCCCGATCCAACCCGTTTCGTGGCGATTGCCTTCGGCTCGGGCGATCACCGCACGCGCACGGAAGACCGGCTGCCTCCACCTCCGCTGTCACCAGGCGATCGCCTCCGGCTCGGCTCGCTTGACACCGTCGTCGAGCGCCTTCTCGACCATCCACGCCTTCTCGAGTTGCACTTCCCAGGCAACCGCGCAGCGGTGTTTGCAGAACTGGCGCAGCTCGGCCGGCCGATCCAATACGCGCATGTTCCCGAGCCGTTGGCACTGTGGGATGTTTGGACGAAGATTGCCGCCGGGCCGGTCGCGTTCGAGGCGCCGTCGGCAGGCTTCGCGCTCGACTGGCGCACGCTCCAAGCCTGGCGTCGGCACGACGTTGGCTTTGCAACACTCACGCATGCTGCGGGCGTCTCTTCTACCGGCGATCCCGCGCTCGACTCGCGCCTTCCCTTCGACGAGCCATACCGCATCCCTGGGCGCACCGCGGCGCAGGTCGCGCGGGCGAAGCTGCGCGGCAGCCGCATCATTGCGATCGGCACGAGCGTAGTGCGCGCACTTGAGGCAGCCGCCAATCCCGGCGGCAATGTGCGTGCCGGAAATGGCATTGCGACAGGGCGCATCGCGCGGGGCACGCGGCTTCGCGTGGTCGATGCGATTCTCACGGGCGTCCACCAGCCAGGCGAAAGCCATTTCGAGCTCCTGCGCGCCTTTGCCGACGATGCTCTGCTCGCCAAGGCCTCCGCAGCCTTCATCGCGTATCGATACCGCGCGCATGAATTCGGCGATTCCATGCTGCTCAATCGCCAACCGCCGCTTCTATCGCGCGAACAAAATCGGGGCGAGGGGCTCGAGACGAAGGCTTTACTCGAGGTGGGCCATGATGTCGGCAGGATCGGTGGTATTTCGTGCTCGGCGCGCAAGGAAGTCGGAGCTATGTTACAGCGGACCAAATTCGGCATTTGACCCAAAGTCGAAGTTCCGAAGCCCTCACATTGGGTCCGCATTGCGGGCGAAGCGGACAACATGGCTTGCCGGGCGTCAATGCTTCGATACGTGCCACGGCAGGCAGAGCCTAGCAGGGTCCCAAGAATCGCAGGATTTCGGCCGCGAGCGCATCCGGTGCTTCCTCAGCCATGTGGTGACCACAGTCCAGGCACTTCCCCTGCAGTCTCGCCGCCGTCCACGGTCGCCAAACTTCGAGAACATCGCCGTAAAGCCGCTCAAGGGTCCGAAACCGCTGCTCCTCTGACGCTTCTCCTTCGCACGGAGCTGTCGCAGCCCTCTTGGTGCGCGGACGCGCGGTGCGCACACAACTTGTGGCCCGATAACAGACCCGATAACAGACCCGATAACAGAGTTGACAACTCTCTGCTGGTCAAAAACCTTCAAAGACGCCATCATGCAACAAAAATTGCAAGGATGTGCATCGTGGACGAGAAGGTCGAGGCTCCCAAGGATTATGAGGATCTCATCCGCGTGATACACGACCGGTATGATGGGATGAGCAAGTCGTACCAGAAGATTGCGTTGTACCTCACCCAAAATCCGAATGACGTCGCGGTGCGATCGGTGAACTCGATCGGGGAAGGCAGCGGCGTTCACGCGTCCAGCTTCGTCCGATTTGCCCAAGCATTGGGGTATGAAGGGTTCAAGGACCTGCAGAGCCTCTTCCAGAAACGATTGTCCACCGCGGCTCCCGGCTTCGAAGCCCGCGTCAAGGCGTTGGAGAAGGAACTGGGGGAGCGGACAGATCGCAGCGAGATGGGATTGATGCACGACCTGGTCGTCCGTGACATCGCGTCCCTGAAAGAGATGCTCACCGATCTTCAACCCGAGGATCTGGCAGAAGCCGTTAGCCTGCTCGAGAAGGCCGACGTCATCTATCTGATGGGACAACTTCGCTCGGCACCGGTCGTCGAACTCCTTCGCTATATACTGACCATGCTAGGTAAGCGCTGCGTGCTCCTGGATCCGGGCGGCGGACTGGCCACGCATATGGCCCGCGCGATGCGGAAGACGGACCTGCTGTTTGCGGTGTCGTTCCGCTTCTATGCGAACGAGGTCGTCAATGTTGTGGAAGAAGCCGTGGGGAGAGGTGTACCCATCGTGGCGATCTCGGACAGCACGCTGTCTCCATTGGCCAAGAGCGCGCGCGTTCTGTTCGCCGTACCGGAGCACGAATACACTTTCTCGCGCTCGCTGGCAGCTCCTATGTGTCTTGCGCAGGCTTTGACCGTGGCCTTGGCGGCCAGGCTTCAGAACAACGCAGTCGATCCCCGCATTCCAACGGTTACCGAGCGGTAGGGACTGCGAACCGCGAAACCTGGCCTCATTGTAGCATTTTCGGACCGCCGGCCGTCGATTCTCAATCAGTGTCGGAAGGCGAGAGCGCCATCGCCTTTTCAGGCACGGCCATGGGGCCGGATGCGGCACCGAGGACTGTCTGGTCGTAATCCACCACCGCACCTGTCATGAGCCCGGCATCGTCCGAAACGAGGAAGTTGACGGTGCGGGCGGCCTCGGCCGGATCGACCAGCCGGCCGAAGGGCAGGTTCGCAACGGCTTTCGCTTCCCAATTGGGATCGCCCGTCTCACTCGCCTGCAATTCTCGCTCGTTATCAGACGCCATCCAGCCGACATCCAGCTGGTTGACGCGGATGCGGTTCTTCATGACGGAAAACGCCGTGTTGCGGGTCAGCGTCGCCAGCGCCGCCTTAGTGGCACAGTAAACGTTGATGAAAGGCTGGCCGGCATGTTCCGAGATCGAGCCGATGTTGCAGATGGCGCCTTCAATGCCGTCGCGGATCATGCGGCGGATGGCCTCCTGCATCAGGAAGTAGGGTCCGCGCACGTTGACGGCGAACAGGGCGTCGAAAAGTTCGGGCGAGGTATCGAGGATGGTGCCACGGTCCGTGCGGGCACCGGCGTTCACCAGCACATGTATCTTGCCATAAACGCGCTCGGCCTCCGCCATCACGCTTCGGCAATCCTCGACTTTGCCGAGATCGGCCTTGACAAAGTGGACAGGCACGCCGGTGTCGTGCGTGATCGCCTCGGCCGCGGCACGGCCCTTCGCCTCGTTGCGGCCGAGAGTGACAAGACCGGCAGCGCCGGCTTCCGCCAGCCGGCGCGCAATGGCCGCTCCCAACCCCTGCGTTGAACCCGTGACAACGCAGACCTTTCCATCCATGCGATTCATACTTCAGCTCTCCACAGTGTAGCCAGCCGCGGCCATGACGCGCCGCAATTCCTTATGCCCGATCTTCGCCATTTCGAGTGGCGGACTTTTGACGGGATCCTGCTCGGCTTCAACGACGAACCAGCCTTCGTAACCGTAGGAGGCCAGCCGCTTCACGATCGCCTCGAAGTCGAGCGAGCCGTCACCGGGTACGGTGAAGGCCCCCTTTACCACTGCGTCGAGAAAACTTTCCCGGCTGCGGTCGAGCCCGTCCACGACCGCTTGGCGGATGTCCTTGGTGTGTACATGCGAAATCCGGGCGTGGTGCTTGTCCACCACCCGCAGCACGTCGCCGCCGGCAAAGGCCATATGGCCGGCATCGTAGAGCAGGGGCAGACCCTCGCCGGAATGCTTCATCAGCAGATCGACGTCCTGTTCGCTTTCGATCGGCGCGGCCATGTGGTGGTGGTAGCAAATCGGCATGCCCTGACCCGCGCACCATTCGCCGAAAGTGGTGAGCTTACGGCCGTAGGCCTTGATCTGATCGTCGTCGAGACGCGGGCGCATAGCCAGCGGCGTTCCGCGGTCGCCCTGAATGGTGCGACCCGTCTCGCCATAGACGATGCAGGGCGCGTTGGTCGCCTTGAACAACTCCATCTGCGCGGCGATGCGGTCCTTCTCTTCATCGATATTGCCGACCAGCAAGCGGCCGGAGAACCAGCCGCCACAGACGCTCATGGCATGCTGCCTCAGGATGGGCTCAAGCACCGCCGCGTCCATCGGGAAGCGGCGGCCAGTCTCCATGCCGGTGAAGCCGGCCTGACGGGCCTGCCGCAGGCACTCCTCCAGCGAGACGTCGTCGCTCAGTTCGGGAAGGTCGTCGTTCCACCAGGCGATCGGCGCGATGCCAAGCTTGGCTCTCATCGTCATCTCCAATCATGATTTTCGAATGCTGCTGGCTGCCTGCGCAGCGACAAAAAACTGCCGGAACAATGCTCAGGGAGTTTTGCATCGTTCCGGCAGGGGACGCCCCCGCGCGCCCGAACGGTTCAGACACCCACGCGCTGCTTCTTGCGACCTTCGGTTTGCGCGGCATGCGCGTCGCGGACCTGCTGGCGCCCGCTGATCTCGGGCACGCCGACGTCCCACCATGCATCCCCGGGCGTCCAGCTGAAGGCGTCGGAGACGATGGTAATGACGGTGGTTCGGTCGGTGGTCTTCGCCCATTCGATCGCTTGGCCGAGATCGGCAAGGCTTTCGACACGCCGCGCCAGCGCGCCCATGGCTTCCGCGTGCTTGGCGAAGTCGACCGAGAACGGCTCCTTGACCCGGCAGTCCTTGATAAGGTTATTGAAGGAGGCGCCGCCCTTGGCGTTCTGCAGCCGATTGATCACCGCATAGCCGCCATTGTCGCATACCACGAGAATCATCTTGTGGCCGGCGAGCACCGACGAATAGATGTCGGAGTTCATCATCATGTAGGTGCCGTCGCCGATCATGACGATCGGCGTGCGGGTAGGGTCGGCCATGGCCGCGCCCCAGCCGGCAGAGATTTCATAACCCATGCAGGAGAAGCCGAACTCGCAGTCGAAAGTGTTGGGTTCCTTCACCCGCCAGTTCTTCATCACCTCGCCGGGCAGTCCGCCGGCCGCGGTGATCAGCAGGTCACGCTCGCCCGCCTTGGCGTTCACCACGCCTACGACCTGCGCATAGGTCGGGACCGGCTCGTTGGTCGGCTTCTGGAAGCCGTCAAGCATCGTGTTCCACTTGGCGAACTCGATGCGACCCTTGTCTGTCCAGGCCCTCTCCGCTTTCCAGTCGCCGAGGGCACCTTCGAGTTCGCTCACCGTCTCCAGCGCGTCGCCGACGACGGCGAGCGCCCGGTGCTTGGTGGCATCCCAGCGTGCGGCATTGATCGAGACGAACTTTGCGTCGGCCGAGAAGGCGCTCCAGGATCCGGTGGTGAAGTCCATGAGCCGTGTGCCGACGGCGATGATCACGTCGGCTTCCGCCGCCAGCGCGTTGGCGGAGGTTGAGCCGACGATGCCGATCGGTCCGACATGCGCGGGGTGGTCGTGCGTAACCGTGCCTTTGCCGGCAATCGTCTCCGCGAGCGGGATCCCATGCCTTTTGGCGAAATCGCCAAGAACCTTCTCGGCACCCGAATAACGCACGCCACCACCCGAGATGATCAGCGGCCGCTTTGCGCCTTTGAGGAGGCGCGTCGCTTCGGCGAGCCGGCTGCGATCGGGCCGGGGGCGCGGCACCTCATTCACCGTCTGTTCGAAGAAGGCTTCGGGATAATCCCAGGCGATCTCCTGCACATCCTGCGGCAAAGCGATGAAGGCAGGCCCGCAATCGGCCGGATCAAGCAGCACCGCAACCGCCTGCGGCAACGACGAGATGATCTGCTCGGGATGGACGATGCGGTCCCAGTAGCGCGTGACCGCCTTAAAGGCGTCATTGACGTTGATGGTCGGGTCGCCGAAGTGCTCGACCTGCTGCATGACCGGATCGGGCCGGCGACTGACGAAGGTGTCGCCTGAGAGCATCAGCACCGGCAGCCGGTTCGAATGGGCGACACCCGCCGCCGTCACCATGTTCAGCGCACCCGGACCGATCGAGGTCGCCGCAACCATGATCTGGCGCCGGCGCTTCGCCTTTGCAAAGCCGATCGCTGCAAGCGCCATCGACTGCTCATTCTGGCCGCGCCAGGTCGGCAGCACGTGCTTCACCGCCTCGAGTGCTTCAGAAAGGCACGTCACGTTGCCGTGCCCGAAGATGGCGAAGACTCCCGGAAAAAGCGGAACTTTCTCGCCGTCGACGACCGTGAACTGGTTGCACAGATAGCGCACGAGCGCCTGTGCCATGGTCAGACGGACGGTGGCTCTGGTCATCTTTGTCTCCTCCCTAACGACGGTCTTTCCAAATCTATACGGAATGCCCATTGACAAATCAATATGTTTGCAACGATCATTGCAAACATTCAAACCGGGAGGACTTCTTGCTCAGGATAGCTGTGCTCGGCTGCGGTCGGATTGGCAGGATGCATGCGGCAAACATCGCCGCACATCCTCGTGCGGAACTAGCCACCGTCTATGACATCGACGAATCGTCCGCGGAGACTGTCGCGGCGCGGCACGGCGTTCGCGCTTCGGGATCCGCGGACGAGGTATTTGCCTCGGCAGATGTAGATGCGGTCCTTGTCGCGACGGTGACTGACACGCATGCCGACTACATCGAAAAGGCGGTGGCCGCTGGCAAACCCGTGCTCTGCGAGAAGCCGATCGATCTTAGCCTGGAAAGGGTGAACCGTTGCGCCGAAGCAATTTTGTCCAAGGGCGTGCCGGTCCAGATCGGCTTCAACCGACGTTTCGACCCCGGTCATCGTGCGGCGTGGAACGCCGTACGATCCGGCGAGATCGGCGACCTGCACCAGGTTATTATCACCTCGCGTGATCCGGGCATGCCGCCCCGTTCCTACTACGAGGTCGCGGGCGGGCTTTTTCGCGACATGACGATCCACGATTTCGACCTGGCCCGCTTCATGCTGGGAGAGGAGCCGGAGGAGGTGTTCGCCATCGGTGGCCGGCTGATCGACCCGGCCATGATGGCGGAGCTGAACGACTACGACAGCGTCATGGTCGTGATGCGGACCAAAAGCGGCAAGCAGTGCCACATCAACAACTCCCGAACCTCCACTTATGGCTACGACCAGCGCGTCGAGTTGCTGGGCAGCACCGGCATGGTGATCAGCGGCAACAGGAAGCCTCACGAACTGCGCCGCTACTCGGTCGCGCAAACCGAAGCCGCCGCGCCTTATCTCGACTTCTTCATCGAGCGATACCGCGAAGCGTTCGATGCCGAGATCGACGCCTTCGTCACCTGCGTCGAGAAGGGCGAGCCGCCGCTGGTCGGTTTTGAGGACGGGCGCCGCGCCCTGATCCTGGCTGAGGCGGCGATGAAATCGGCGGTCGAAGGCCGCTTCGTGAAGGTCAGCGAGATCGGATAAGCCATGTACGCGAATTACGGACTGTTCATCGACGGGAAGTGGCGCAAGGCATCCGACGGCGGGACGGCGCCGGTGACGAGCCCGGTGACGGAAAAGCCGCTGGGCGAGGCTCCGGTCGCCACCCGCGCGGACACGGAAGAGGCGCTGGTTAGCGCCGCCCGTGGGTTTTCCGCATGGAAATCCAAGGGTGGTTTTGAGCGCGCGTCCGCCCTGCATGCTATCGCGGACGAGATGATCCGCCGCAAGGACGAAGCCGCGCGGATGATCTCCAGCGAGACCGGCAAACCTATTGCCCAGTCCGAGCGCGAATGGGGGCTGGCGGTCGATCAGTTCCGCTGGTACGCCGAGGAGGCCCGCCGGATCTATGGGCGCGTCATCGAATCGCGCGTGCCCGGCGGTCGTTTCGAAGTTCTGCACGAGCCTGTCGGGATCGCAGCCGCCTTCACCGCCTGGAACTTTCCGGCGGCACTGGTCGCCCGCAAGGTGGCGCCGGCGCTTGGCGCTGGCTGCTCGACCATCGTCCGGCCGTCAAGTCAGACGCCCGGGACGGCGATGCTGATGGTCGACTGCATCCGCGCCTGCAATCTTCCTGCCGGCACCGTCAGCCTGGTCGTTGGGCCCACGAGCACGACCTATGCGCCGATCATGGCTTCGCCGGCGGTGCGCAAGGTGTCCCTCACCGGCTCGACCCGCGTCGGCCAGCAGATGATCCGCGATGCTGCCGACACGGTGAAGAAGGTGTCTATGGAGCTTGGCGGCAACGCGCCCCTGATCGTCTTCGACGACGCCGATCTGGATGCCGCGCTCAACGTCTCCGTGCCGACCAAATACGCCAATTCCGGCCAGGTCTGCGTCACACCGGATCGTTTCTTCGTCCACGAAAGCCTGCACGACGCCTTCGTCGAGGGCTTTGTGCAACGCGCCAAAGCGTTGAAACTGGGCGACGGGCTCGACCCATCCGTGCAGATGGGCCCGCTCATCAATGCCGGCCGGCTTTCCGAGATCGAAGACATCGTGTCCGACGCTATGAAAGCCGGTGCGAAGCTCGTCGCGGGTGGCCATCGGGTTGCGGCGTTCAATGCCGGCCATTTTCATGAGCCCACGGTCCTGACCGATGTTGCCGACGACATGAGGGTCTTTGCCGAGGAGAATTTCGGGCCGATCGCGGCGATCACCCGGTTTTCCTCGGATGAGGAGGCGCTGGAGCGGGCGAATGCTTCGCCAATGGGATTGTCGGCCTATGCCTTCACGTCGAGCCCGAAGCGTGCGCGCCGCACGGTAGCCGAGCTGAAGGCAGGCATGGTGGGCATCAACAGCTTCGCTCTCGCCGCATCGGAAGCGCCGTTCGGCGGCACGAAATATTCCGGAATGGGTCGCGAAGGCGGCAGCGAAGGTATCGGTGACTACCTCGACACCAAGCTTGCGCAGATTGTGTTCTGAGGAGGCCGCCTTGATCAAGAACGAGCTCAAGCAGATCTGGGCCGAAGGGCGGCCCACGATCAATGGCTGGCTTTCGATCGGCAGTCCATTCACCGCCGAGATCATGGCCGCGCAGGGCTATGACAGCGTGAGCATCGATGTCCAGCACGGCGCGCTCGACTATTCGATGCTGCTTCCGATGTTCCAGGCGATGCGTGCATCCAGGGTGGTGCCCATGGCGCGCGTGCCGTGGCTGGAGCCGGGCATCATCATGAAGGTGCTGGATGCCGGCGCCTATGGCGTGATCTGTCCCATGATCAACACACCGGAACAGGCGGCTCAGCTCGTCAGCTACCTGCGCTATCCGCCGGCCGGCCAGCGCAGTTTTGGGCCGACGCGTGCCAACTTCTCGGCAGGTGCCAACTACGCGGCCGAAGCCAATGACGAGATCCTGGCTTTCGCCATGGTCGAGACCGCCGAGGCGATGCGCAATCTCGATGCGATCGCCGCAACGCCAGGGCTCGACGGCATCTATGTCGGTCCCGCAGACCTGACCTTCAGCCTGCACCAGGGGCGTCTCGCGCCGTCCTTCGATCGCGAGGAGCCTGACATGATCGCCGCTCTGCGGACGATCGTTGCAGCCTGCAAGAGGAACGGCAAACGCGCCGCGCTCCATTGCGGCACGGCCGACTACGCCGCACGTGCCATCGAATGGGGTTTCGACATGACCACCGTGTCAGGCGACTCCCGCCTGCTCGCAGCAGCGGCCCAGGCGTGTGTTGCCCGCTTTCGCGAATTGACCGGCGCGAAGCCCGCCTCTCTTGAAGCCGGCAAGGGAGGCTATTGATGCCGCACGTTCTGGTCGCCGGAAAACTTCATCCGAGCGGCATCGAACTTCTCGATGCGTCGCCCGGCGTCACCTACGACTATGTCGAAGATGTCTCCGAACCAAGCTACGCACCTCTGATCGGCAAGGCCGATGGCCTGGTCATTCGCACCCAGCCCTTGTCGGCTCCGACCGTCGCACGCGCCGAGAGGTTGAAGATCGTCTCGCGCCATGGCGTCGGCTACGACGCTGTGGATCTGCCTTCTCTCAACGAACGTGGTATCGCGCTGGCGATAGTCGGCGATGTGAACTCGGTGTCGGTGGCCGAGCACGCCATGATGCTGTTGCTGGCGGCAACCAAGCGGCTGATCCGAGCGGATCGTTCGGTGCGCGGTAACGAATGGGGTTGGCGCAACCGGCTGGAGCCAAGCGAACTCTCGGGCAAGCGGCTTCTGATCCTCGGGTTCGGCCGGATCGGCCGCCACCTGGCGCGCATGGCGGCGGCATTCGGCATGGACGTGCGTGCCTATGATCCATTCCTTGAGAGGCAAGGCTGGCCGGAGGGGCCGGTCGCGCCGGTGAGCGATTTGCAAACGGGACTCGCCTGGGCCGATGCGATCTCCGTCAACGTACCCAAGGCCGAGCGCCCGGTGATCGGCCCCGTGGAACTCTCGGCGATGAAACCGACTGCTGTTCTCATCAACACAGCGCGGGGCGGCATCGTCGACGAGGCGGCGCTGATCGCGGCGCTGCGAGCGGGGCGCATCGCAGCGGCCGGTATCGACGTCTTCGACGATGAACCACCCGCCGCGGACCATCCGCTCTTCGGCTTCGACCAGGTGATTCTGACGCCGCACATTGCCGGGCTCACCGCCGAGTGCGGCGAGCGCATGGCAATCTCGTCCGTGCAGAACGTGCTCGATTTTTTCGCCGGGCGGATCGACTCAGCGCTGGTGGTAAACGGAGCCGAGTTGAATGGCCGGTGAAAAACCTCAACTCAGAATCGGCCTGATCGGCACCGGCTTCATGGGCAAGACCCATGTGTTCGGCTTTGCTGCCGCACAACGTGTCTTCGATCTTCCCTACGAACTGGTGCTCCACACGGTTGCGGACAGAACCGAGGACCTCGCCGCGCAGGCGGCGCAGGCCTTGGGGTTCGCGCGGGCGAGCGGGGACTGGAGGCGTCTGGTCGAGGACCCGGAGATCGATATGATCGATATCACGGCGCCGAACGGCTTCCACAAGGAGATGGCGCTCGCCGCCATTGCCGCCGGCAAGCACGTCTATTGCGAGAAGCCGCTGGCGCCCCTTGCGGCGGATGCCCGACGGATGGCCGAGGCGGCGGAAGCGGCCGGCGTCAGGACGCAGGTCGGGTTCAATTATCTCTGCAACCCGCTGCTCGCGCTGGCGCGGCAGATGATCCGCGCGGGCGAGTTGGGCGAGATCCGCAGCTATCGCGGCATTCACGCCGAGGACTACATGGCGGATGCGGAAAGCCCATTTACCTTCCGGCACGATCCTGTCGGCGGTGGCGCATTGGCGGATCTGGGCAGCCATGCTCTGGCCACGGCGGAGTTTCTGCTTGGCTCGGTGGAACGGGTCCTCGGCGATTCCGTCACCGTCATAGCGAGCCGTCCGGATGGCCGAGGCGGGCGCCGGACCATCGAGGTCGACGACATCGGTCGCGCATTTCTGCGTTTTGCCAATGGTGCATCCGGCAGCATCGAAGCGAGCTGGGTCGCCACCGGCCGCAAGATGCAGCACGATTTCGAGGTTTATGGCACCAAGGGGGCGCTCGTCTTCAGCCAGGAGCGCTTCAACGAGCTGCATTTCTACAGCACGGCCGATCCCGGCGGCCGGCGTGGCTTTCGGCGCATCGAGGCCGGTCCGGATCACGATCCCTATGGACTCTTCTGCGTCGCATCAGGCCATCAGCTCGGCTTCAACGATCTGAAGGCTATCGAGATTGCGCGGTTCGTCGATGCGATCGCCGGGAAGCGAGACGAGTCTTTCGGCTTCCGGGCCGGCCAACGCATCCAGGAACTCGTGGAGGCAATTCAGGGCTCGGCCCGGGAGAGCAAGTGGCTGCGAACAGACTGATGCGAGGGAGAGTTGGTCGCCGCCCCGCATGCGTCTGAAATAAACATTGCATGTTTGTACATTTTGCAATATAGATTGCAGCCGGAGAGAGGTACGTCGGCTGAGTGCTCAAGTCGACGTCGCACAGGGAGGAGAATGTGTCTGTGCTGGACGTACGAAGCGTCTCGAAAAGCTTTGGTGCTATCCGCGCCTTGTCAGATGTTAGCTTCGCGGTTGCTGCCGGCGAGGTGGTTGGCCTGATGGGCGACAACGGTGCCGGGAAATCGACCATGGTGAAGCTGATTGCGGGGAACTTCCCACCCTCCGACGGCGAAATCGCGGTGGACGGCAAGGTTTGCCATTTCCACAAGCCGATCGAGGCACGGGGCGAAGGGATCGAGGTCGTCTATCAAGATCTGGCCTTGGCCGACAATCTGACGGCCGCCCAAAATGTCTTTCTCGGCCGCGAGATTAAGAAGGGGTTTTGGCCGCTCCGCGTGCTCGACAAGCAGGCGATGATCAACCGCTCGGCAAAACTGTTCGCGGAGCTGAAGTCGGAGACGCGGCCGCGCGATCTGGTCAAAAAAATGTCAGGCGGCCAGCGGCAGGCGGTCGCCATTGCCCGCACCCGGCTATCCAACTCCAAGCTCGTGCTGATGGATGAGCCGACCGCGGCGATTTCGGTCCGCCAGGTAGCCGAGGTGCTGGAGCTGATCCGGCGGCTCAAATCGCAAAATGTGTCGGTAATGCTGATCAGCCACCGCATGCCCGATGTGTTCGCGGTCTGCGACCGCATCATCGTGCTGAGACGCGGCTCGAAAGTGGCCGACAAGGCGACGGAGAAGACATCGCCGGAGGAGATCACCGGCCTAATTACGGGAGCGATCCGTGATGCATAGCCAGAGCGACATGCTGAAGGAAGGCCATGCGTCCATCGGTGATGTGGTCGGCATAATAGAGCAGAGCGTTTTCCAGAAGATGATCGCCAGCCAGGCCTTCTGGGTCGCGATCGCGCTTTTCGTGTTGGTGGTCTTCATGACGTGGCTGGAGCCCAGCTTCGGCACGGTCGACAACGTTACCAACACCACCCGCAATTTTGCACCTATCGCCATCATGGGGCTGGGCATGACGGTGGTGCTGATCACCGGCGGCATCGATCTGTCGGTCGGCTCGGTGATGGGGCTGGTCGCGATCGTCGCCGGCCTGCTGCTCACTTGGCACCAGCCTTGGTATGTGGCGTTTGGCGCGGGTCTGCTCGCAGGCATCGCCTGCGGAGCCTTTAACGGTTTCTTCGTGGCCTATATCGGCATGCCGTCCTTCGTGGTGACGCTAGGCATGCTGTCGATCGCGCGCTCGCTGGCGGTCGTGCTGTCCGGCAACCAGATGCTTTACCAGTTCGGACCCGATGCGCCGATCGTCAAGGCCATCGGCCAGGCCAAATGGCCGAGGCACACGCCTGACGGCTGGGTGCCTCATTGGATCCCGGAACTGTCCTCGCAGTTCTGGGTGATGGTGATCCTCGCGCTCATCGTCGGCTCCGTCTTCATTTTCACCGCCTGGGCGCGCCACCTCTTCGCGATCGGCGGCAACGAGAACGCCTCGCGGATGACCGGCGTCCCCGTCGACTGGATCAAATTCCAGGCCTATGTCTTCTGCGCATTTACCGCATCGATCGCGTCCCTGCTGCTGCTCGGCTACAGCGGCTCGGCCATCAACGCGATGGGAACCGGCTACGAGTTGAGGGTGATCGCCGGCACCGTCATCGGGGGGGCCAGCCTGATGGGCGGCTACGGAACCGCGTTTGGCGCTGTGATCGGTTCGGCCTTCCTCGAGGTCATCCGCAACGCGCTGCTGATGGCCGGGATCGATTCGAACTGGCAGGGCGCCTTTGTCGGGGCCTTCATCATTCTTGCCGTGCTTCTCGGCATGCAGACCTCGGGCAAGTCGCTGCGGGCGACGCTGGAGGGTATGTTTACCTGGAAGCGCAAATAGAATCCGGCGGCCGCAAGCCGTCGGGGATAGTGGACGTCAAAACAAAGTGGAGGAACAGGTGAAAAAATACATTCTGACGGCGGCCGTGGCGTTTTCCGCGCTGATGGCAGGGCAGGCCTATGCCCAGCAGAAATACGTCTTCGCCCTTGTGCCGAAGAACATGAACAATCCTTTCTTCGACCAGGCTCGTGACGGCTGCAAGAAGGCCGAAGCCGAATCCAGCGGCGCGATCGAATGCATGTATATCGGCCCCGGCGAGCATGGCGGCGGCGAGGAGCAGGTGCAGATCGTGCAGGACCTGGTGGCCAAGAAGGTCGACGGCATCGCCGTCGCCCCGTCGAACGCCGCGGCAATGGCCGTCGCGCTTCAGGCCGCCAAGGAAGCGGGCATTCCCGTGCTTACCTGGGACTCGGATGTGCTACCGGAGAACAAGGACCTGCGTGTCGCCTATATCGGCACGCACAATTACGAAATTGGCGTCAACCTCGCCAAGATCGTGCAGACCATCAAGCCGAAAGGCGGCACCATCTGTATCCAGTCGGGCGGAGCTGCCGCGGCCAACCACAATGAGCGCATGAAGGGTATACGCGATACGCTGGCCGGCAAGGAGTCGGCCGCCTCGCCAGGTGATGCCCTGACCGGCCAGAACGGCTGGACGGAAGCACCGGGCTGCCCTCTCTATACCAACGACGACTTCCCTCTGTCGGTTCAGCAGTTCCAGGACTTCATGGCGAAGACGCCAAACCTCGACGCCTTCGTGCCGACAGGCGGCTTTCCGCAATTCATACCGGATGCGAATCGCGCTGCGGTCGAGCCGTACAAGGATAAGATCGCCAAGAAGGAGCTGGCTCTGGTCGTCGCCGACACGCTGCCGGTGCAGATGGACCAGATGAAGGAAGGCCTGTCGCTCGGCCAGGTCGGACAGCGGCCGTTCGAAATGGGCTACAAGACCATGCTGGCGCTGAAGGACATCAAGGACGGCAAGCCCGCGCCGGCCGACCCGACCTACACCGGTCTCGACGTCTGCACCCCCGAAACCGCCGACACCTGCATCGGAAAGTAGGCGGGGGGCGCAACTCTGCGGCGGGCGAGGGATGACTCTTGCCCGCCTTTGCCCCTGAGAGGCGACAACAGACCCATCGAGCGACTGGCTCAAATCGACCGCTGCCGTCAGGCCTCAGAGACGCTCCGCTGGCCACGGCGTGACCATTTTTAGACGAGTGCCGGGAGTGATCCCATTCGGGAGGAGCAATTGAGAAAGATACGATATGCCGTGGTGGGCGCGGGCTGGATCACACAGGAAGCCTTTATGCCCGGTGTGTCCCAGACCGGAAACTCGACAATCACGGCGATCGTCAGCGGCTCGGCCAAAAACGCCGCCAAGCTCGCCGAATTCTACGGCGTGGAACACGTCTTCAGCTATGAGCAGTACGACCAGATGCTCGCATCGGACGTCGCCGATGCAGTTTACGTGGCATTGCCGAACTCCATGCATGCCGACTATGCGATCCGAGCCCTGAGAGCCGGCAAGCACGCGCTCGTTGAGAAGCCGCTGGCCACGACCGAGGCGGAATGCGAGGCGATGATCGCCGCCGCCAATGAGAGCGGAGCGTACCTGATGACGGCGTATCGGCTGCACAACGAGCCCGGCACTGTCGAGGTCCTGGAGCGCATCCGCAGCGGTGAGATCGGCGATCCCCGCATCTTTGCCGCGGTCTTCTCCTTCGTAGCGTCGTCCGACAATCACCGCCTCAAGGCCGCCTATTGGGGCGGTCCCTTGCAGGACATCGGCGTCTACTGCCTGAATGCCGCGCGCCATATCTTTGCCACTGAGCCGATCGAGGCAGTCGCGGTAAGGAGTTTCGGCAGCGCCTCAGTCGGGGAGGTAGAGGAAAGCATTGCCGTGACGTTGCGCTTCCCCGAGGGCCGGCTTGCGCAGTTCATTGCCAGCTTCGGCGCGGACAATTCGGATTTTTACCACGTGGCCGGAACGAAGGGGAGCGTAACGGCCGACCCTGGCTTCCGTTTCGAGACTGCCGTGCAAATGAAGCTTCGGCATGGCGACATCAGAACCGAAAAGGCGTTCCCGCAGACAGACCATTTCGCCGGACAGACCGCGTATTTCTCCGACTGCATCCTGAATGCACAACCGCCTGAAGCCGACGGTGGAGAAGGATTTGCCGACGTGCGCGCCCTGCTTGCCATTGAGCGCGCCGCCAGCACCGGTCAGCCTCAGAAGATAGACACGCCGGCACGGCAGGTTCATCCTACTGCGGATATGATCCGCATCTTGCCTACAACGGACCAGCGGCTGCTTCTCTGACGCGCTTTCGCCCGCGGAGCCGGCCAGGATTCATTGCGAGAAGCGTCTCACGAAACGGCATCGCGTACCGCGTTGTACCGTGCAACCGTTCATGCGGAGGCAGTCACGATCTTGTTTCCGAACGTGCTCGACGGGCTGCGCTGGGTGAAATTCATCCAGGCGGCCGCCGACTCGCACGAGGCCGGAAAAGCCCGGACAACCGGCTGGCTTGACTGAACGCATTGGAATAATACGGAGGTCAACTTGAGTATACGCGTTGGAATTATCGGCGTAGGGGTAATGGGTGCGGATCACGCGCGGATGCTCGCATCACCTCAAGCCCGGCTTGCCGCCCGACGGGAGCATTCCGCGCCCTTCATCGCTGCCCTGAAACCATGGTTCGAAAAGCAGCTATCGATGATCTCCTCCGGCTCTGGCCTGGCCGAAGACATCCGGCATGGGCTCGGCCACTGGCAAGGCCTGACCCGCTTCCTGGACGATGGCCGCCTGGAACTCGACACCAACCCGGTTGAAAACGCGATCAGGCCAGTATGCCTGACCAGAAAAAAATGCCCTGTTTGCAGGTCACGAAGTCGGGGCCGAAAATTGGGCGCTGCTCGCCTCCATCGCCACCTGCAGGCTCAACGACGTCAACCCGGTCGCCTACCTCGCCGAAACCCTCGACGCCATCATCAACGGCCATCCGCAGACCCAGATCGAGGAACTCATGCCCTGGCGATTCCGAAAAACGTCAAGCCCAAATCCACAGGCGATCCGCGAGGCGCTCACCCTAAGTTTTATCATTGACGGTCTGACTTGACGTCTGGCCCGAGGGCGGCGTTCGCTACTATTCCGAAACTTAAGGTTTCGCCCTACCGCGTAATTGGGGTCGGCTGTCTTAAGAGGGCCGCTGCCCACGGTGCCTACTTCTTAACGCATTGGCGGACTGGTGCGGCCGAGCAAACTTCGCCCACGCCGCAGTCCAGGTCGCGTGAACAAGGTTTCGGCATTTGCGGTGGCTCCAGCGTGACGAAGGGCGTCCTCGGCTCTTCCCCCGGTCTCGCCGTTCTCGGGAGGAAGGCGCCGGGATCACCGAGCGACTTCACATATCGATAGAATGACCGAATGTCGCTCTCCGGCATGACGCGAACGTTGTACCAAGGCATCGGCGGCAATGTGCGAAGTGTCTTGATGTAGGTTACATACCCGTCTTCGCTAAGGTCTTGCGCGCTCCATCTCAGATTGCTTGCATACGTTGTGCCCCACGGCCCCCGCCAACCTATTACTTTCCCTCTCAATGCCTTGGTGGGGTCGAGTGCGCCTTCGGCTTCCCTGTAGCCGTCAGTATGGCAGTCGTGACAGCTGCCGATGATGGAAACCAGCCGTCCTCTCTCGACAGACACCTCCTCTGCCGCAAACGCTGCCCCCGATGCTGTCAATATTGCTGAGCCAACCAGGAGCTTAATGAAGTGCATGGTAGCCTCCAGCGCCCTCACACCGCTCGCTCAAAGCCAATAACAACGTCGAGACTTTACCACAATTTTGAAAGTTGGGGTGGGGAAAGCAACGGATCGTTGGAGGCAATAGTCCCTAAGAGGCTCCTGGGACACTGTCGACAATCGCAGCACAGCACTACGTTCGACAACTGGGCGCTGCTCGCCTCCATCGTGGCCACCTGCAGGCTCAACGACGTCAACCCGGTCGCCTACCTCGCCGAAACCCTCGACGCCATCATCAACGGCCATCCGCAAACCCAGATCGAGGAACTCATGCCCTGGCGATTCCGGAAAACGTCAAGCCCAAATCCATAGGCGATCCGCGAGGCGCTTACGCTTCCACCGCAACGGTCTCGCTGCTTTCGCCCCTGCGCACCGAGATCAATTCGGGTCTGTCGCGAGGAACGGCCTATCCCGCGGACTGGCGTCCTCGCTTCACCGATGCCTATCGCCTGCAGGCCCAGGCCTGGATCCATTCAATACTCAGCGGAATTCCGGCCGGAGCAAGCTGCTGGACGGATACCGGGCTGCAATCGCTGCCGAGGCGGGTCTGCAATCACTATCAGAAGGGCGAAAGGCAGTTATTGGCGCAATGAGTAAGCCAGAACTGTACAAATAGCTGACGGCATTTGAATTCATAATGACCTCGGCAGCCGACTAATAATCTTCTTTTTCAGGCCCCTCCCGTCAGCGTGTTCCACGCAGCCGGTGCGCTGCTTCGGCTCGTCGCAGGGACACGTGCGTGTTCTGTAGGATCATTTCGCGAAAAGCCTCGTTTGATACTGCAAAGTTGTACCATCGTGTCCAACATCAGATGGGACGCAGTCCCAACAAACATGCAGTTCAGACAGTCGATTACGCGTCTTTGTTGAAGTGGTGCTGTACCAAATGCAGTACCGGCCTTGAAACGGTTGATCCAGTTCGTCGCTCATCAGGCCATAAGCCGCGGGCGGCTGTGTACGGCAGGGCTGAACGAAACCTCATTCACGCTCCCTCGCTACTCCGTGAGACCCGTCATTTCCTTTCTCGCAGCCTCAGTCCGGAACTCAAGGTATTTGGCCAAATCGGCGAGATGGACGCCCTTGGCACACTTCTGACTGTCCTCGATCCGCACGAGCGGAAGGGCAATTTCCCCCATGGAAATCTTTCGGACCAACTTCGGCGGCGTCAGGTGGGAGAAATAGTCTCGGCAGACCTCATCGATCGGGATGATGGCCTTGCCACCATACTGAGCCATCAAAAGCAGTGCTGTGTTCATTCCAGGTTGCTATCCCTGTTAGGAGCTTGGCAGACTAGCAAGCCGCCCAACGGGTTCAACGGCCGGGCAGGGGGGCGCGTGCAAAAGGGTGGGCGCGACCTAAGCAACGGCCGGGGCGTTCAAGTCGCTAGAGGGATACCGCCAATACAGTGCTGTGACCGAGTTCGTTTGCTGACGGGCTTCTTAATCGGCGCAAATCGGTCCGACTCCAGACCTCCGCAACCAGTTCCAGCATAAATCACTAATAGTCGCGATCTGATCAAAGCCCCGCCGGAAAAAACGGCAAGGCTTTTCCCACGGCAGGTTTGGCGAAGCGCGGAAGGGCACTCTGCCGCCCAGAGTAAGCGGCCTGCACGGTGAAGACGAGAGGGACGCTTTTCCAAGCGCGGAGTTCGAATCCCTCCGAGCCCACCAAGTCGCCTCCCTGCAATGCTGGCCTGGACCTGTCAAATCGTCACGTTAATGATGTCGGTATCGGTGGTTGCGTGTCCCCGCAACCACTTCTGTCATAGTACGATAACCGTCTCGGTCTAACCGAGGCGGTTTTTTCGTGTGGCGAGTTTGAAAATGTCTGGATTGCGTGAGGCCGTGAGGCCGGGCATTAAGGCGCATATTTTGCGGGAAGGCCTTCATGAACCTCAATCATCGGCAGAATGCGCCGTGCAGCGTAACCATCCGGTGTGGACCGCGGCAGACGCCGTTTCGCGTGTTAGACTGCTTGGCATGGAGATCGACACCGACAAGATTGACGCGTGCAGCGGTGGTGCTTCGACGTAGAAATCGGAAAACACGCTCGCGGCAACTCTGCACTACGCAGATGCGCGCCCATCTCCGGCCACGCAACATCGATCCGCAATTCGGAGCCATGTAGTGGTAGGTGGCGGCGCAGGACCGCTACATCGCCAGAGCCATTACCTGAGATAGTGGGTTTGAGGTGGTGGTAGAGGGAAGGGCGCTGGAAACTAACCTTCTCCATTTTCGGCAATTCGCCAACCGTCGCGATCTCGCGATTGAGCAGTGTCCTCCAGTCACTCATAGCCTGTCATCTCGAGATAGCCGCGCCCGGCATGGGTGCCCTCAAATCGGATCGGGCCTTCCCAATAGGGAGAGCGTGTGTCCATCCAGGCTTCTGGGTTTAGCGTCCGGATGGTCACATCCACTCCGTTTTCCGGCAATTGCACCCTCCAGCGGATCGGCACGCTACGTCCCGCGACTGCCGCCGTTTCGAGCGGCGTCACCCTTAGCGCGCCGGGGGCCTGCGGCTGCGGCCTGCCGTCGGCCTTGATCCATGTGGCCGATGTAAAGCCCGCGCCTCCGTCGCGCAGGCGAAAGCCCATCATCTTTTCGCCGCTGTCGAAATGCAAGGAGAACCAGTCCCACCCGGTCTGATCCTCAGCCAGCGGCTGCGAGGACCATTCGTGGTCCAACCACGCCTGACCGGACACCGCGATCACGCCCGCCGGAAGGGTCAGTGTACCGGTCACGTGGTAGAATGGTTGCGAGTAGTAATAGCTCGCCTGCCCCTTCTCGGATTTCACCGAGTAGCCCTGCACTCCCTGCGGCACCAGAGGGCCTTTGGCGTCCAGTGCCAGTTCGTAGGAAAACGCCTGTCCCGCCGCGTGCAGATCGAGCGCCGACAGCGCATCCGCCTCTGGCAGGGCCCGACCTGCCATCTGCCAGTTGTCAATCCAGGCCGCAAAGGGTGCAGCCGAAACCCCCGCCTGGCCGATGCCGCCCCGTGCCAGCCGTTCGGCCACGAATTGGCGCGTTCGCGTCGTCAGCCCGGCGTGGCCCATCCAAAGCTGCGGACTGGACCAGCCGGACCGCTCCACCGGGGCCAGGGCGGATCGGAAAAGAGTCCATTGCACGCCATAGTCCGCTCCATCCGCAGCTTGCAGGTTGGCCGTCAAATACCACCATTCGATCCGGTAACCGGGGTGCGGGCCGTGGTCTGCCGGAAAGTTGAATGCAGTCCCCGGCTGCGGCACTGAAAACCCGTCAGCCTCTGTGCCAAGCCCAGCAAAACCCTGGCCAAAGGCAGGTGCGGCCAAGCTCATGTAGATCAGCAATGCTCTAACGCTCATGTGCAAATACCTTCAGCAAATCCGATGGCGAAAGACGCGCCAGCCGCCAGGCAGGCACGGCGGCTGCAAGTCCGGCCGCCAGCAACGCGAGCGCCGCCAGCCGCGCCCAGTCACCGGGAAAAAGGTGCATCGGCAGACGCCAGCCAAAAGCCTCCACATTCACCACCGCCAGTAGAACAAAGGCGAGCCCGATACCTACAGGCAGAGCGGCCAGCATGGTCAAGGCTGCCAACAACAAGCCGCGCCAAAGCTCCAGCCATACGAGGTGGCGGCGGGGCAGACCCATGGCCCAGACCGGCGCCAGTTGCGGTAGGCGCATCCCCGACAGGGTCATGAGGCTCGCAAACATCGCCAGCCCCGCGACTCCCAGCGTCAGCACATTCAGCGCGGCTGTCACTCTGAATGTGCGCTCAAACACTTTGAGCGAAAAGACCTTGATCCCGGCCTGGTCAATCACGTTCTGCGCGGGCAGCCCGAATTCCGCCCGCAAACCCGCAGCCAGTGCTTCGGCCTTGCCGGGGGCAATCCGAATGGCATAGCGCAGGCGGGAGACGTCAGGATAGTGCTGGAGCAGTGTGTCGATCCCGATGATCACTTGGCCGATCGGGTTGCCATAGTCGGCATAGACGCCGACGATGCTGGCCCGCCAGCCACCGGGCAGCGTGATCTGGTCCCCTAAGCCCAACTCCTGGCGCCGCGCCAGTTGTTCGTTGATCAGGGCGCCGTCGCCTGTGGCGATCCGGTCCCACACCCCCGGCACTGCAGAGAGGATCGGCCAGTTGTCGCGATAGGTGCCATGATCGGCCACGCCGTATATTGCCGCGGGCTGGCCTGCGACCCGGCCCTCAATGCTCCAGATCGGCAGGACCGCGTCGCTGCGCTGGGCCAGCCAGTCGCGTATCGCCGTGGCCTCTGCTTCGGTGCGGGCGGTCACGTAAAGCTCTGAGGCGAGACGCTGATCGAGCCAGCCGGTGAAGGTCAGCCGAAAGCTCGACACCATCGTGCTGACGCCCACATTGACGGCCAGCGCAAGCAGCAGTGCCATTAGCGCCAATGACAGGCCGGGAAGCTGTTGACGCGTGTCGGCCCAAAACCATTCAGCCAATGGTCCACGCGCCAAGCGGCCGCCAAGGTGCAATATCCCCGTCAGCACGAGCGGCAGCGCCAGTGCCGCCCCCAACAGCAGTGCCGCCAGAAGCGCAAAGCCCGCCTCGAGGCCGGATCCGAAGTGTGCAATTCCCGCCGCCGTCAACAGGAGCACCATCGCAGCCACGCCTTGCGCGCGCAGGGCCCGCTCCGAAGCCCGCGCCCAGGCCCGAGGCTGGGCCGGCGCAAGCAGCGGCAGGTGCCATAGCCGCCAGAGGCTTTGTGCGGCCGCTACCAGCGTGCCGATTACCGCGATCGCCAGCCCCGCTGCCCACACTGCGGGGCGGATCGACAGCGTTCCCGGCACATCGGCCCCGTAAAGTCCGCGCAGGGTGGCGGCGACGTCGGGCAAAAGGGCCGAGGCGACTACATAGCCAAGTGCCACGCCCACCAATCCCGCGAGGAGGGCGAAGATCAGCAGCTCGGCGATCAGCAAAAGGACCAGCACGCGGGCCGGCAAGCCCAGTGCGCGCAGCGTGCGAAACACCGGGCGGCGCTGTTCAAAAGCCAGACCGATGGCGGAATGCACGATGAAGAGCCCCACCGCAAAGGCAAGAAAACCGAAAGCCGTCAGGTTCAGGTGAAAACTGTCGGTCAGCCTGGCAAGATCCCCCGTTTCACTCGGCTCGCGCAGGGTCAGGCCGGGGGCTGTCACCTCTAGAGGGGCACGGCCAATCGGTTGGTCCGGCCAGAGCAAAAGACGAGAGATCTTGTCCTTTGCCCCAAGCAAGACCTGCGCCTGCCCGATGTCGGTGAGGACTGTGCCAGGCGGCAAACCCTCGGCCACGCGCACGGGAGGTGTTGCTTGCTCGGTTAGTCGTGCCGCGGTTTCCGGAGTTGCATAGAGCACCCCGGGCGCCGTGATGAACGGCAATAGCTCATCACCCACTGCAACATCCACCTGCTGCGCCTGCGGCGGCAAAGTCAGTGGGTCAATGCCGAGGACGCGCAACCGCACATCCCCAAACCGCATTTCACCTTCAATCACCGGCGAAGCCAGCCAGCCTGCTCGCCGCAGTCTCACAAACACCTGTTGATCCATCCGGGTCCCGTCCTCACGCACCAGTTGCGCGAGCCGGTCCTGCCCAAGGATCGCCGCTGCACGGTCATAGCTCGCCCGCGCCTCACCGTTGATCGCCTGAATCGCTGACCACAACGCCGTTGCCAGCGATAGCCCCAAAAGCAGCATCGCCAGTTGGACAGGCCGCCTGCGCCAATGCGACAAGAGCGCTGACAACCCGGTCCACACCATCAAGCCAGCCGTCCCGCGTGCAGGTGAACGTGGGCGTTCAGCCGGTTTGCCAGACGGTTGGAATGGGTAACCATTAACAGGGCGGCACCCGTTTCAGCCACCAGCGACAGCATAAGATCGAGTACAGCGTCCCCTGTTGCCTCATCGAGATTGCCCGTGGGCTCATCGGCCAAAACCAGCCGGGGCCGAACGGCTAGGGTCCGCCCAATCGCCACCCGCTGTTGTTGCCCACTCGACAGCTGTTCAGGGTAGCGCGTTAGGACCTTGGCCAGGCCCAGCCGTTCAGCAAGGACCTTCAGCCACGCCGGATCAGGACGGCCGGCAAGTCGAGCCTGAAAGGCAAGGTTGGCTGCCACATCAAGCGAAGGGATCAGGTTGAACTGCTGGAACACAAGTCCGACTGTTCCCCGCCGCAGGGCGGCAAGGGCCGTATCGTTCAGCCCCACAATATTGGTACCGCCAAGGTGGATTTCTCCCGCATCAGGGCTGTCGAGCCCTGCAACGAGGTGCAAAAGCGTGCTCTTGCCGCTGCCAGACTCGCCGGTCAGCGCAAGGCTCTTGCCCGCCTCCAGCGAAAGATCGATCCCGTGCAGAACATGCAACGGCCCTTCGCCAGTGGGGTAGAATTTGTCGATCTGGTCCAGCCTCAGCAGCATGTTACTCCCCGGAGGCCCGCGTGCTTCTGACACGGCATGCCAGTGAAATAGCGCCAAACAACGACCCCTTTCATACAGCCTCCAAACCCACTGCCTTAAATGGTTTTCTTCAGAGGCTCGCGTTTTGCATCTAACGCGACCTCCACTTGGAATTCGATGTACAATTACGATCTAGAGCGGTTCTCAGCTAGGCGGGATAGGCGTTGACCGTGCCGTCGCAACTCACTCTCCAAACGGAACTGGAGCGCTGCCTTCAATTCCTCAGCAGTGCCGATGCCGTTGCTGAAAAGCGCCATGATTATGCCTGCAGCCTGGTCACACTCAGGCGTGCTTGGCTCTATGCCAGCCTCACGGGAATACGCGATCAAACCTTTCGGGCAAAGAGTTCCTCTTCGATCTTTGCGCGGTTGTTTCCATACTTTTTTACCAGCCTGAGGGCATCAGCCCGTTCGAGATGGTGCTTCTTCATGAGGTACCCGACTTCATAGTCTTCGCCACCGTCGACCCGTGCTCTGTCTTGCGGACCACGCTTTGACTTGTCGTCTGCCATGACAACCTCCATGGGCGATCGCCTCGCCCAAACGTGTCAAGGATAATCCTCTAATCGACGGGGACAAGGACGTAGTCGCCAACCATGTCGAAACCGCACAACTCCGCGGTCGCAGGGATAAGCCGATCCCTTACGGGGAACGCTTTGCTCGTCCGCCGTTCGAAGCGTCGAGGTCTTCTGGGCTGGTACACGTTCTTGCGGCCGTGGGAGGAAGCTTTCCGCGCGACATCACGAATGGAGTCCCTTGATGCATCGAAGGTCGCCAAATAACCCGCTTCGGCTGTGGCTGCTTCCGGTTTTGCGTTCGCGAGCGCTTCAATCTCAATCAAGAACGGCATTTCAAACATGCCATCGTAGCCGAGAAAATGGAGGTATTGTCCGGCCTCGTCGTAGCTGCGGCTTCGGTTCGGAAAAGTCAGCGCCAAGGTTGAACATACCTCAAGCCGTCAAGAACCGCGTAGCGAACGTCTGTTGCAGGCTCGCGGCCTTGCGTCTCTTCGCATTGTGCGCGTTCAGAATTACGGCGGTTTCGAAGCTAAACTGCCACTCGCTTGATCCCGCTGCCCGGCCAGCGATGGAGCCGGGCTACTCTAGCACAGACTCTGCCCGTCGATCACCTCGATCGGCACGGACTCCAGACCGACATCGTCGAACAGCCGCGCACTTGACCGCGTTCGCCAAATTAATGGCCGGATCTTTGCGAAGCCTCCGCATTTTTGTGGGGGGAAGCCCTCCCAGCATCATCGTGATTGGACTTCACGATCGGTCGGAGTCACGCTGGCCGCAGGTATAAGAAGGATATGGGTGGGCCAACTATCGTCCGAATAGGAGGCTAAAATGAAGCACCAGACGCTTGAGCAACTGCAGATCGTCGCCGAGATCGATCAGGACTACCTGCGCCAGGCCATGTCGCGCAGCGAACGTCTTGAACGCTGGGCGGAGCTCCTTGAACGGAACCCTGACCGGCGACTCTCGACGCTACACCAAACCGAGTATCAGCCGGTTAGATCACGCGGGGCCATGCGCGGCGACGGCTCGCCGATCTCAGTCGCTTTCGAGGATCCTGTCCTCCGCGCCGCCGGGTTGGAAAGCGACAACTACGGCGAAGCGAAGCGGTTCTTCGAACTGACCGACAGGCAATTGCATGAGATCATCTGCTATTGTCATTTCGGCGCGACGGTGAGCGCCGTAACGGCCGCCCGTCACATCCGTGCGGCGATTGCCGGGAGACAGCCCGGCATGTTCGCTCGGATGCGTGAGGCGTTCGTCGGATAAAGCCGGAGCCGTTTCGCAGCATCATTTTTGAAGCGGCTCGCATGGAAAGCCGCCGCCGTAGCGCGGGCAAGCGCTCCCCACGCGGGGAGGCTGCGTTGCATGAGGGGGTGCGGCTTTCCGCAGGAGCACGCCGACGCCCCTCCTGCATCTTTTCCATCCGAACCGGAAAGATCCCAATGCTGCCAGTACATCCGTGGTCAGCGCCGTGGTTCAAAGGCTCGAACAGAGCGACATGCGCGCCGGATAAGCGCTATACATTCGCTGTCGAAAATTCGGTGCTTCATGGTGGGTCGGAGGTCGCGGACCTATGTCGATCGGGACCGGGAAAGCCAAATCGTGCCAAATTTTCGCGAACTGTATATATCTCTCGATGCACATTCAATCAAGGCTCGATAGGTTTGTCTCGTAATTGCGGATTAATATAGTCTGTTGTCGGCAAAATTAAGAGGGATGAATTACAATAAAATTGCTTATAGCTCCGCCTTTCGGACGGCCAAAAGCGCCGGTAAAAACGACTGATTTCATTTCAAATATTTTCGGTTTGAGGAATTAAAAATTTGGCACTCCTATCATTCGAGTGCCAAAGGGGCTATGTTAAGTGTTGCAGTCGCTCTATGTGCGGCGGCAGAAAGAACCCCCAATGAAATTCCGGCCACTCCACGACCGCGTCGTCATTCGGCGCGCGGAAGGCGATACCAAATCCAAGGGCGGGATCATTATTCCCGACACCGCCAAGGAAAAGCCTCAGGAAGGCGAAGTGATCGCCGTGGGCCCGGGCTCGCGTGACGAGAGCGGCAAGCTGATCCCGCTCGACGTCAAGGCCGGCGATCTCATCCTGTTCGGCCAATGGTCCGGCACCGAGGTCAAGATCGACGGCGAGGACCTCCTGATCATGAAGGAGAGCGACATTTTGGGCATCGTCGAGAAGATCAAAGCGGCCAAGAAAGCCGCCTGACCGGGCGATTTCCGATCCCGCAATTTCAAGACTGAACTGGACGTAAAATCATGTCTGCCAAGGAAATCAAATTCGCTACCGATGCCCGCGACCGGATGCTTCGCGGCGTCGAAATTCTGAACAACGCCGTCAAGGTGACGCTCGGCCCCAAAGGCCGCAATGTCGTCATCGACAAGGCCTATGGCGCGCCGCGCATCACCAAGGATGGTGTCGCCGTCGCCAAGGAAATCGAGCTTGCCGACAAGTTCGAGAACATGGGCGCCCAGATGGTGCGCGAAGTGGCCTCGAAGACCAACGACCTCGCCGGCGACGGCACGACGACAGCCACGGTGCTGGCCGCTTCCATCCTGCGCGAAGGTGCCAAATTCGTTGCCGCGGGCATGAACCCGATGGATCTCAAGCGCGGCATCGATCTTGCTGTGGCTGCTGTGGTGAAGGACATTCAAGCCAGGGCCAGGAAAGTCAAATCTTCGGACGAGATCGCCCAGGTTGGTACGATCGCCGCCAATGGCGACGCGTCGGTCGGCGCCATGATCGCCAAGGCGATGAACAAGGTCGGCAATGAGGGCGTGATCACCGTCGAAGAAGCCAAGACAGCCGAAACCGAACTCGATGTCGTCGAAGGCATGCAGTTCGACCGTGGCTATCTCTCGCCCTATTTCGTCACCGATGCCGAGAAGATGCGCGCGGAGCTGGAGGACCCTTACGTTCTCATCCATGAGAAGAAGCTCGGCAATTTGCAGGCGTTGCTGCCGATCCTCGAAGCTGTGGTGCAAAGCGGTAAGCCGCTGCTGATCATCTCGGAAGACGTCGAAGGCGAGGCGCTAGCAACGCTGGTCGTCAACAAGCTGCGCGGCGGCCTCAAGGTCGCAGCCGTCAAGGCGCCAGGCTTCGGTGACCGGCGCAAGGCGATGCTGGAAGACATTGCCGTGCTCACCGCCGGCCAGATGATTTCCGAGGATCTCGGCATCAAACTCGAGAACGTCACGATCGACATGCTCGGGCGGGCTAAGCGCGTGCTCATCGAGAAGGATACGACGACGATCATCGACGGCGCCGGCGAGAAAGCCACCATCCAGGCGCGCGTCCAGCAGATCAAGTTGCAGATCGAGGAAACGTCCTCGGATTACGACAAGGAGAAACTCCAGGAACGTCTCGCCAAGCTGGCTGGCGGCGTTGCTGTCATTCGCGTCGGCGGCGCGACCGAGACGGAAGTCAAGGAAAAGAAGGACCGCATCGATGATGCGCTGAACGCCACTCGTGCAGCCGTGGAAGAAGGCATCGTTGCCGGCGGCGGTGTTGCGCTTTTGCGCGCCAAGGCAGCTTTGACTGAGCTTACTGGCGCGAATGCTGACATGACGGCAGGTATTTCGATTGTGCTGAGAGCACTTGAAGCGCCGATCCGCCAGATTGCCGAGAATTCCGGCGTTGAAGGTTCGATCGTCGTCGGCAAGCTCTCCGACAGCAAGGATCACAATCAGGGCTTCGACGCCCAGAACGAAGTATATGTCGACATGATCAAGGCCGGTATCGTCGACCCCGCCAAGGTCGTTCGGACGGCCCTGCAGGATGCCGGCTCGATTGCCGCGCTCCTGATCACCGCTGAAGCAATGATCGCGGACATTCCGCAGAAGGTTTCGCCCGCTATGGGTGGCGCGGGAGGTATGGGCGGAATGGGCGGAATGGACTACTGAGCGGCGCCTGAAACTATAGCCAGGACGACGGAAGGCCAGCGACGCGGGCACATGCGAGCCGATATCTCGGCGATCATCGGTTCGCTCGACATCGTGTTCGGGGAGATCGATCGATAGGCTCGTCGCTGTCGTATTTGCTGCTAAAAATGGTCTTGGAGACAAGAACATGACCGACACTCTTGCCGAGAAAACATGTACGCCTTGTCGCGGCGGCGTCCCGCCGCTCACGCGTGATGAAGCCCAACGCTTCCAGGCACAGGCTCCTGATTGGGAGCTGGGTGACGATGCCCACCGCATCCAGCGGAGCTTTCGATGCCGCAATTTCCGGGACGCGCTCACCCTTGTTCAGGAGATCGGTGAGCTCGCCGAAATCGAGGGCCATCACCCCGACATCAGCTTCGGCTGGGGTTATGTGACGGTTTCCCTGAGCACCAAGAAGATCAAAGGACTGCACGAGAACGATTTCATCATGGCGAGCAAGATCGATCGGATGCTCGATCGCGCGGGGCGGCCCCTCGACCGCCAACGGTGACACGGCAAATCCATTGCCAATCAAGTGAGGTCGTTTATGCCACACATCCGTACCGACGATCAGCCCGCAACTCAGATCACTGTTATCGAGCCCGAACCGGACAAGCAGGCCGAGGCATGTCCGTCGTGACCGAGCGAGCGCGCTTTATGGCGCGCCAGCCTGGGTTCATCTCAATCAGCCTGCATCGCAGCCTCGACGGGCGTCGCATCGTCAACTACGTCCAATGGCAGAGTCGCGATCTCTTGCGATCGGCTCATCAAAATTCCGCAGGAGTGGGGTCACTTCGATCAGGTGACGGACGAGATCGATCCCCATCTGTACGATGGTAGCCCAAGTGATAGATAGTGGTCAGTAGGCATGCCGTCCACGTGACCTGAACCGCCGGGTCGAGACACCCGACATGAGCTGGTGAATTTACATGCACCAACGCCCCCTCCATGCACCAGTGCTCTCCGGCGGGCCTGGGGGGCCGATCCGCAATGCACTACGTCGATGTTCCACATTTGACGGCAATCAAGAAAGACAGCGCCATTCGGGTCCACGGTTCCATTGTCCCGGACAAATTTCGATTTCACCGGGCGAGGAGAAGCAAGTGCCAGACAAGGATCGAGTTATTGGATCGGCCAAAAGGGCCAAAGGCACCTCACTCCGCATCGAACTTACGTGGCGCACTGCATAACACCGAGTTCGGGGCAGCATAGAAGAAGACCTCGAGCGAGGGACGCGACTACCCCGTCAAGCTCGACGATCCAAGCTTCTCCGCTCCGATATCTGCGAGCCCGGTCGAGACCGACACCGAGGGCGCGTTCTCGCTCATCGGGTCTCGCCGCGCCGCAGAGTGATCCGACCTAACACGAAGCCCCGCCGCAAGGCGGAGCTTCGCCATATTCAGGTTCGCCACTGCTTGGCACCTCTGTCAGATGCGGCACGTTACACTTTGGCAGGTGCCTTGCGCGCCTTCCTCACCGGCGACTTAACTGCGATTGGGTTTGTTCACAACGCTCTCCGGCGAGCCGTGACGGCTCGCAGTAAACTTCGTCAACGCTTATGAAAGGTGCAACGGAATGGCCCAGATCGGAACCTTCACCTGCAACGACGACGGCTTCTTCGGCAACATCTCAACCCTGGCGCTCGACGGGAAGCTTGCCATCCTGCCCGCCGAGAAATCGAATGCCAAAATATGCCAGACCACCGCGTTCTCTACAAAGACATGGAGATCGGTGCGGCGTGGGATCGCACCGGCGAGAAGGCTGTCGCCTTCTCTCCGTATGCATCGACGATTCATCCTTCGTGCAACCCGATCCGCGCAACTCTGTTCCAATCCGATGCCGAGAAAAGTGCTTAGGGCCTGCACTGGAGCCGGCTCTCGGAGCGCGACGAGCGAGGCTGATCGGATGCTCCTATTGCGCCTCAGCGAGCCTTTCGCGTCAACTCGGGCGCTGGTTAAACACTCCGACCCGATCTCCCGTCAGGCGGCTGGCGTGCGCAGCGAAGGTCAAGGGCAGCGGGACGCTTGCCAATGGCTGCGGACGCTCATCGCGACGCAATTTGCGGCAAGCAGGTCGGCCGGCGAAGCCTTGCCCTTGAAGCGAGCACGGCGGCAGACTGCCTGTGCGTCAGGATAGGGTGTATGCACTGTCGTCCGCAGCACCATGACAATGATGTCTGCATGCTTGGCTCACCCATTCGGCGTCGGCTATTTGCGCGGAACCTCCCACGCATGGTGAATGGCGGGCGCGCTCCAGCAGCACGATCTTATCCGCTGATCCATGGTTTCCGGGAAGCTGCGCGCATCGCTGATCAATGGTGCGGTTTCCATTCCGACGCGCTCTCGGCAGGGAGCGGGCGAGGCGAGCGCCCTCCATTCGCCGGTTTTCGCGCACGGGCGACATCCGGAATGACGTTGCAATGCGTAGCGACCGTGACGCGAATGTTGCGGCAGAGGCAGTGTTCGCGGCGATTCATTCGCCCAACAGTCGGTCGCCGACGAACGTTGCCGTAGTTGACTTAACTGCGGTCGAGCCTCGGCCGGATAGCTTGTGTGTCCGGCTGCGAGACCCGCCGCAGATAGCCTGTTTGTCCAGTGCCCTTCCATAGCATCACGTTGGCAGTGGCATTCCTGGTCAAGCGCATTTCGGTCTGTTGCGTCGCGGGAACTGCAGTGGGAGGGTTGTTTCAGGGGGACGGGGAGAGATGGCGGAGGACGGGAGCGGGACAGCGGGACCGAGAGTGAGGAGCGAGGGCAAGATAAAGCGAGCTGGCGCTCGCCCTCGCTTCGCTCTAAGTATCTGTCTGCACATTATTTTTTCCTGCCCGTGCTGACGTCAGGCGGAATGACGTGAGGTGCGGGGGCTCACGGCCATCGGGTATGCAATTGATCTGAAACGCAAACCCGTAGTGCCGCAGCGATGTGCGATCCGTTGGTCTACGCCACAACAAGTCTTCGCGGGCCGTCGCACGCTCTGCGCTCCGGCCATCTTGAAGCGGGAAATTCGACTCCCGATGCTGTCGTGATGGCAGATCGTGACAGCGACCAATTCCAGGTTCGCACCGGCCGGACGCGGCATGGCGGCGCGCCGGTCAATTCGCGCACGCTGC